>JAGQOC010000253.1 GCA_020427745.1 Phycisphaerales bacterium
CCCACTGGATGAAGTTGTGCCCCTGATTCTGGATCGAATCCGTATGCCAGATCTGCCTCGGGTCGGATTCTGGTGCGGACGCCGACCACCCGAGGGTGATCGCGTCAAAGTCGCGGTTCTTCATGATCTGGTTGTAGAGCGACCAGTCCACGATCTTGGGCACGCAGCGGATCCCGACCGCGGCGCAGCGGTCGACCAGATACTTCTGCATCCGCTCGATTGTCTGCCCGCCCGCCGCTCGGGTGAACTCGAACTCAAACTCGTCGCCACGCTCGTTCTCGAGGATCCCGTCGTTGTCGCGATCGATCCAGCCGGCCTCCGCGAGCAGCACCTTCGCACGCTCGGGGTCATACGGCCAGGGCTTGATGTCCGGATTCGCGGCGGGTGAAGGCGGGTTGTTCGGCCCCACCGCGACCTCGTCCAGCCCCTCCCAGATATCGCGGATCATGAGCTCGCGGTCGAGGTTAAGCGTCATCGCCTGACGAACACGCTTGTCGGAGAAGGGGGTCAGCTCGCCATCGCCCCCGCGTGGCCCGCACTGCCACCCGATGAAGAGGTAGCCCGAACGCATATTAAGCCACTTGAGCGAATACGCCTTGTCCGCCCATGTCGGATCGCTCACCGAATCGACAAACTGCGAGGAGCTCGGGAGGATCATGTCGCCCTCGCCGTTCTTGAACGCGGTGAGCCGGGCGGTGTCGTCCTCGATCGTGAAGAATCGACGCTCCGCGAGCGCAGGCTTGGGTCCCCAGTACTGCTCGTTGCGGACGAGCACAACCGGCTCGCCCGGTGTCCACTGGTTGTCCGGATCGAGATCCGGGAACTTGTACGGACCCGAGCCCATCGTCAGCCCGGTCGACTGGTTGATCTGCGTCGGTGTGAACTTCGAATAGAAATGGCTGGGGAGGATGTAAAAACCGCAGGCCATCTGCAGGTTGTACGCATCCGGCTCGGCGAACCGGATCTCGAACACCTTATCGTTGATAACCTCCACACTCTCCATATTGCGCATGATCGAGCGGATTGATTCGGTCTCCAGCTCGGGGTTCATGATGAAATCATGAAAGGTCCAGCGGACATCCTCGGAGGTGATCGGCGTGCCGTCAGAGAACCGGAGATTGTCGCGGAGCTTTACCCGCAGCCAGTACCCCTTCGGGTCCATCACCCACGACTCCGCCAGCCAGCCCTCGAGCTCCAGAGTCTCCGGGTTGAACTCGCCGAGACGCTCGCAGACGATGTCCTGAACACGCCGCCCGTAGACATCCTCGCCGAGAATCGGCGTCACCTTGTCGGGCTGCGCTTCGAAGATCTCGGTAAACGATCCACCGACGCGGTAGCCCTCCATCTGTCTTGGATCGCTCGCAAACCCGGGGCGAGAGAAGGTCTCGACCGGCAACGGAACGGACATCAGATCACCCGGTGCCGCAGTACCCTGATTCCCATTCGACTGGGCTCCGCCGGTGTTGGCAGTAGGAAGATTCCCAACCACACCCGAGACTGCGACGCCCTCGTCCAGCTTGCTCTCGAGTCGTGCGAGTTGCTGCTCGACGGAGCCGATCTTGGACTCGATCCCCTCGCTCTTCTTCCAGGCCCGGTCGTTCTGCTTCATCGAGAGCAGGGCGATCACGCCGACGATGACAACCACGAAGAGAATCACGAAATCCTTAAGACCAAACTTGTTCTGCATAAATATCTCACAAAGTTCAAACGCCCGTCGGCTCGCCCCGGGCTCGGTCATGCAACAGTATCAGCGTGAACGCTTCGGATCGAACGCCTCACGCAGTCCTTCTCCAACAAAGTTCATCGCCAGCAGCGTCATCCCGAGCAACAGGCACGGGAAAAACAGCAGCCACCAGTGGCTGCGGTAGGTA
>JAGQOC010000051.1 GCA_020427745.1 Phycisphaerales bacterium
CTTGCCCGAGCCGTCGGGCCCGTCGAAGACAAGGAACCTGCCGCGAAGGGCGCTGACGAGCGCGGGCGGGAGCTCGGCGGGGGTGCTTGCGGTGGGATCGTTCGCTCTGGTCATTGGTTGCACACTCACGGCTCTGAGTGTAGCTCGTCGGACGCGCGAGTGATGCGCTCTTTCCAGGGTGATCCTCCAAGTTGTGGATCAACGAGCCGAAGTCGTGTGATGTGCGTCCGGGCCGCGGATCGGTCATCGCGTGTCCCGCTTCGGGCGATGGTCTCGAGCATCAGTGCCCACGCCTGCCAGTAAGTATCGTTGCGATCGTCGCTTGCGTCCTGTCGTGCGGCGATGGAGTTGAGGATCCCGAAAGCCTCCATCTTTTTCCCCGCATCGATCAACGCCCGTGCACGCAACAGCTCGAGTTCCCCGGTGTCCTCGCCCTTCATCTGTGCCTCGTTGATGAGGCGCACGAGCCGATCCGCCGCGGCATCCGGATCTACATCGAGCTCGCTCGCCGCGGCTCGTTGCGCCCACGCCGGGGCACCCTGGAGCGAGAGCCTCGACGCTGCGTCGGACATCCGCGAGAGCAGCGCTCTCTGGACGCTGGGATCGTTGTAGCGTGAGAGCATCGAGAGGATCGTTTGCTCGTAGAGCTCGCCGCCGAGCACGCCCTCACGGGTGCCCGAGGCGATCGAGTCGAGCACATCGAGCCGCTCGTAGTCCTCGGTGAGCCTCGCGAGATCCAGACGCCAGAGATCCACCTCCAGGCGATCCGGGTACCGATCGATCGCCTGTCTGAGCAACGATCGGCGCAGGTCGTGGTTGTCCCTGGGCGCATTGGCGATCGCGCCCGTCAACGCATCACCGGCGAGCGGGTGATCGGGGAAGCGCGTGGCGAGCTGGGCGAGCGCGTCGGTCGCGAGGGCCCTCGTGCGTGCCGTGTTGTGCGCACGCCCCACGACACCGATCGTCCACAGCGCCTCCGCCGCGAGCTCGGGCTCGTTCCGCTCGGCGACGACGCGGAGGAGATCGATCGCCCGCAGTCGCGTCTGCGGGTTGCCCGCCGAGCCTCTCGCGGCGGCGAGGATAACGGCGCTCGGCATCTGCGCGAACGCCTCGGGGTCCTCGATCCCGGATCGCGCGACGCCGGCCGCGATCTTCGCGTCGATGTATTCCACGAGCGATGGATCGGAGGCGGCGATCTTCCGGATGCGTACAAGCGGCGCCCACGCGTTGCTCCGCCCTGTTTCCAGCCGACCGCGTGTGCGTGCCTCGCCGAGCAGGATCGTCCAGAGCGGGTCAAGATCGCCGGCGGGGGTAACGAACGGCGGGGGCAGCTTTGCGGGATCAGGATCGCTCGGCTCCTCGCCCAGTGCGCAGAGCGCGAGCAAGCCGGTTGCTCGTGTTAGTTCATCGAGCTGGAGCTCGTCCGCGTCGGCGAGGATCGAGCGTGTTTCGTCGATCGCTGTCGTGTAATCACCCTGCGCATGGGCGAGCCGAGCGACGAGCAGACGGCGATTGGCGTCGGCGATCGGGTCGCTAAAGACCGCGGCTTCGAGCGCCGAACGGACCGGTGTGATCGGGTTGGAGGTGTCCCCGGCCTCCAGTTGCATCAGGCGTGCGGTCGCGCCCATCAGCGCCGCCCGGGCGTTTGTGGAGACCAGGGGCTCGACCAGTGCGTCGATCTGTGCTGCGGCGCTCGTCGCGGCCTCGCTCTGCTCGGGGGTGGGCAGCCCGTAGAGCATTGTGTGGACAATCCCGGGCGCCGCGATCGATGCGAGCAGTTCTCCCGCTGTGCTGAGCCGCTGCTCGTCGGAGGCGCCGAGTGTTTTTCTCGCCTGTTCCTCGCGTTGGTCGTCGCGTCGGACAAGATCGTCATAGGACACCACGCGGTAATCGACCAGCCCGTCGCCGTGCGCGTTGCCGATCGCTTGCATGATCCCGGTCGGGTCGTCGTCGAGCAGCTGGACAGCCTTGATGACGGTTCGGCGCTGTCCGGTGCGTGATGAACGCGGATTCAGCTCGTTGAGCTCCGCGAGGATCCGTTCGCGTCCCCCGGCCCATGCGCCGTCGCCGGTGCGTTCGATGGACTTGGTGATCAGCAGCACCAGATCGGGCTTGAGGGCGAGCGCCGCGCGGAGCCCGTCGATCGGGTTTGATCGACCGTGGGTGGTGATCGTGTCGAGCCAATCTCCGACGGCCTGCTTGTTCGCACGCGTCGCATACGCGAGCCTGTTCGCGTTGATGGGTGAGATCGTGACGCTCGATTCCTTGGCGCTGCGGAAGAGCACGACCTGGAAACGCTGGGTGGCGCTGAGTTCGTCGATCGAGCGGAGGAGCTGCTGCTGGAGCGAGGAGAAGCTCGACGCGGTCGCGCCCGAGCCGTCGACGACATAGACGATCTTCTTCGCGGCTTTGGTCTGCACACCCGCGAATCGTACAACGGGCGGGGCGGTGCTCGTCGGGGCGGTGACCGATTGGGTGGACTGCTGCAGCGCCGCTTGAGCAACCGGGTCCATCGCGGGGGCTTTGGAGGGGCTCATCCCCAACGCCGCGATTGCACGGGCAAGGGATTCCGGGCGGATCTTGTCGTCTTTGAAGGGCTCGGGCGAATCAAGGTCCTGGGGTTGTTCGCTCGGTGCATCGGTCTTGGGCGTCGGCGGTTTGGCCGCGGGGACGGCGAGTGTCGAGAGCGGCGTGCGATCACGCGGCTTCTCGGTCGAGACGATCCTCGATGAGACATAGACGATCAGCACGATCGCGAGCGCGTGAACAAGCAGCGAGACCCCGGGCGGGACGGTCCATCGGAGGAGCTTGCCCGATCTCCGGCTCACGGCGTGGGGTTCGGTGATCGATCAAACGAGTCCCGCTTGGGTGGAGCGGAAGCAGGGGCTTTGGGGTCGCCGTGGAGGTACTTGTCGCGGCGCGACGCACCGAAGATCAGACGATCGAACCCGATCGGTCCGGACCCAAGAAAGAACACAGCGATCGACATCGCGGCGCACGCGAGCTGGAACATCAGCGTTGTGTACTCATAGGCAAACAGCGATCCGTGATTGGGAAGGAACCCAAGGATCGGGGACGGAGCCCCCGGCATCGTCTGCATCGCGGCGGGCCCGATCTGCGTCGTCCAGATCGCGACGAGCATCACCGTGAAGGTGCCCAGAGCGCTGAACCGGGTAAGGAACCCGAGCAGCAGGAGGATCCCCGCGCCGATCTCCGTGACGGCCGCGGCGATCGCCATCGAGCGGGCGAGCGTTCCGCCCGCGAATGCGCTCGGTAGGATCGGGGGGATCGCCTGCGAGTCGGCGGTAAGCCCGGGTTCGGCGCACTTGCTCAACAGCAGCGCGATGCTGTACACGCTGCGGACTTCCATCGGCTCTGGGAAGTCGCTCGCGGTCTTCTTGGGGTTCTCGTACTGCGCCGGGAGGAAGCGGAAGGTTTCCCCGGCACCCGCTTGCTCGTTTGTCTCTTCGGTCGGCTCGTCCGTTGGGTCCGCGGCGGGATCCGTCGCGGGCAGCACCGCCGGGGGCTCGGTCAGCTCAGCGGCCTTCTTCTTCGCCTCCTCGGCGCGGCGCTTTGCTTCGTCGAGGATGTCCTGCATCTTCTGCTGGTCCTCGGGGGTGTTGAGCTCGGGGTCGATCTCGTCCGTTTGGTCGTTCCCGCTGGGGACATCGAGCGACTGCGGGAGTTCCTTGAGCGGCTGCTCGTCTTCCGTCGCTTCGGGTGTCATGGGGGTGCCGCTGACCGGGCTGAGGGTGACGCCGAGGTTCGCTAGGCGTGCCGCGTCGTCGCCGCTGACAGGCATGCTGGTCGCGAACTTGCCGATCCCCGCCCAGAGGAAGACCAGCGCGAGCACAAGCCTCAGCACGAGCGCGGGGAGGGTCAGAGCAACTTGGTCGCGGAAGCGCATGGTTCGGATCCCTTCGTTCGTGCCCCGGGGTGGGCACATGTACATGATACGGTTTGTATCGGGAAAATGCTCGATCCCGAATGATTTGAGGCGGGGACACGGGCAGAACAATCGGCATGATCCGGTTGTTTTCACGCCGATCGCGCTTAGGCTTGCTCAGACCCGCATCAGGAGCGGATGTGGCGGAACTGGCAGACGCGCTGGATTTAGGTTCCAGTGGGGCAACCCGTGCAGGTTCGATTCCTGTCATCCGCATACGAAAAAACCCCGGACCCACCGGCCCGGGGTTTTTGTTCGGATTCAGCGGGCCCGGATTACGGGCAACCGGCGTTGAACACATCGAGGAACGCGAAGACATCGAAGATGTCCAGCGAGCCGTCGCCGGTGAAGTCCGCGGAGGGGGCGCCGGCGTTGAACGCATCGAGATACGCGAAGACATCGAAGATATCGAGTGTGTCATACGGCTCGGCAAGGTCGGCGGCGGAGCAGCCAACAAACCCGCTGCCCTCGCAGTTGAGCACCTCGACACGCACGGCGTCGACGCCCGCCTCGACGACGGAGCCGTCGAGCAGGTCCGAGACATTGAAGCGGATGCGGACATTGCTGCTCGGGGTGGTGAAGAGATCGGTGAGGTTGACGGTGTACTCGACCCAGCCTCCGGTGGAGTTGGGTTCGCCGGGACCGATCGCGAGCACCTCAGTCCAGCTCGACCCGTTGTTGTTGGAGACCTCAACACTCATCGAGTCGTCGATGATGTTGCCGAAGGAGTTGGAGTACCACAGCGCGTAGCGGAGTGTCGCGACGCCGTCGCCCGACGCATCGAGCGCGGGCGAGGTGAGGATGGTGGTGCCGTTGTCGACATCGGTGTTGTCGTCGAGGTTGTCGGTGAGCCAGCACTGCCCGGACCCATCGAAGTCGCTGGCGGGGTCTCCGCGATCGCCGCCGCCGACCGGGACGCCGCGGTCCCACTGCCCGTCGCTCGCGTCGCCCGTGACGCTCCACCCAGTGTTGGTCTCCATGTTGTCATCGAAGGCGACCTGGATGCCGCTGGCGACGAGCGCGGAGTAGGTCTCGCCCGGTGCGTTCTCGGGGAGTGTGCCGACGAAGCCGTCGGCGTTCTCGATCGCGAAGTAGTAGTGGAAGCTCTGGTCGCAGATGCCGCCCGGCAAGGCGCCGCTGTAGCTGCCGTCCGGGCCGGCGGTCATCGCGGTGGGCTGGAAGCCCGAGCCGGTATCAACCATGATGTTCACGCTGCTGATCGCGGCCTCGCCCGAGCGGACAAAGACCTTGATCTCCACAGACTCGCCGCCGGTCGGCGAAACCGTGCCCGGGAGCTCAGAAACGACCGATCCCCGCAGCGGCGGGAGATCCGCGTCCAGGCGCAGTACGAACAACCCGCGTTCGATGTCCGAGACGATAATATTCCCGCTCGGGAAATAGGGGTAGTTGGACCACGCGCCGTTGAACGACGAGGCGTCATCGCCGGGGTAGGTGTCGAAGTACGCGATCTCGACCGGGTTGAGCGGGTCGATGCCATCAAACACGCGGAGCCCGGATCGGTAGTTGGCTTGGAAGATCAGATCGCCCTTGGTGTAGAGGTTGTGATCGATCGCCGGCTTGCCGCTGGTGAATGTCCCGACGAAGTGGGGGTTTGTGAGATCGGAGACATCGAAGATGCGGGTCGTGGTGGTGGGGACGACGCCGTTGTCCTCGTCGAGTTCGTCGTTGAGATAGAGGTACCTCTGGTCCTCGCTGAGCCAGAGCTGGTGGGAGTAGCCCGGGTTGGGATAGAAGAGCGTCGCGATGTTAAACGGCGCATTGGGGTTGGTGACATCCGCGATGCGGAGACCGGTCTGCGAGAACCCGCCGCTGAAACCGGAGGAGAGGAACGCGATCTCTTTGCCCTGGAAGATCCCCGGTCGGGTCGAGGTGACGACCTGCGCGTCGTGGACATACATATCCGTCCACCCGCCGTCGATCGCGGGGAGCTCGGGGTTGGAGATATCGATGTGGACGAGCCCGCCGTTGCCGATGTTGGCGCCGGCGATCCAGAGCGATCCGGTGTCCGGGTTCGCGACGATGTTGTGCGTGGTCGCGTAGCCGCCCCCGGTCCAGTTGCGGACGAGGGTGACATTGCCCGAGTCGATCGCGGAGAGGTCCATGACCTGGATGCCTGAGCCGCCCTCGCTGACGCCGTAGGCGTACTGACCGACGACCTTGACATCGTGCCAGAGCGACGCGGGCCCGGAGATCCGATCAACGATGACCGGGGCGCTGGGGTTGGTGATCTCGACGAACCCGTAGCCGCCCTCGACACCCATGATCGCGTACTCGCGTCCGCTCGGGGAGGTGTAGCCCCAGCAGTCGTTGCCCGAGTTGCGGGCGAGCGGCGCGAAGTTGTTGAGGGGGATATTGGCGAGGCAGGTCATGTTGAGCGCGTCGAACCCGCCGTCGCGCGGGGTGGGCATGCCCTGTGTCCAGATCGGGCCGAACACCGGGGGCTGCTGGTCGAGGATCTTGCGGAGATCGTCGTCGTGGGCGTTCGCGCCGGAGACACACAGCCCGGCCACGGCGCAGATCGAGAGAACAGACACGGATCGCAGGGAGTTTCGGAGACCCATCGGCCGGAGCCCTTTCTTGGATTGGTAAGCCGACGGAGAGGACCATCGGCGGAGACTGGCGCAGACACAACGCCGCCCGGAACCGGGCAACAGAGTATCCGCTCCGGAATCGATCCGGTTGCCGAAAATAAGGGAATCAGGGGGACTCCCGTGTGCGTAGAGTCGATCACGATGTCTATTCGTATATTTGTTTGGATTTTGACTGTTTCGCTGGGTGCGTTGGGCGCTGTCGGGGCGGAGCCCGAGCCCGCCGAACCTGCCCAGGCTCCATCGCCGCCGAGGATCCTGCTCGCGGACACGGAAGCCGTGCCGACGGTGACGATCGGATGGGTGGAGCGCGGCGAACCCAGGGAGGTCTCGGGCGAGCGTGCCTACGGCCCACCGATCGGAGGCGAGCAGATCGCGGGCAACCTCCGCTGCTATGTGGCCCTCGGGGGCACACGGATCGAGACGGGCGCCGGACACCCGCAGGGGATCGTGATCCGCGTGGGTCTGACGAAGATCGACAACACGAAGCCGTTGTTTGCGGGCATCGATCCGGGCACGGACATCACGATCGAGCTCTCGGGTGTGCGCATGAACCAAGCGGTGAAGCCGCACGAGAACACGGGGCTGGTGCACCTAAAATATTCATTGGGTGATCTCGAGGCGTGCTCGCTGCCGGGCACCGCGCGGAACCAGTTCCTGATGGTCGACCCGAGAGACACACTCGGCGGGCGCGTCACCCAGGGGGTCAACGCGACGCCCGGCGGGCTCGACGGCAACGAGGGGCACGGCGAGCTCGTCACGACGGTCCGCGACGACAACACGATCTCGATGCGCGTGCGCATCCCCTACGCGATGCTGCGTCATCTGCAGGACCCGTGGGACAGTGACCTTCCCGGGACCTTCTTCGAGCCGATCCATTTTCATGCGGAGAGCGAGCTGATCCCGGTCGACGCCGAGCCGTTTGATCGCGAGCCGATGCCGCCGCTGTATGACCCGGCGGATCCGCGTGATTGATCTCGGGTACACTGGGCCTATGAGCATACTGAGCGATATCGAGAAACGCGGGCTCGACGCCGCGTACGCGGAAGCCGTCGCGGGACAAGACGAGGGGGGCATCCCGATCGGGTCCGTTCTGATGACCAAGAGCGGCGAGATCGTCGCTCGCGGGCACAACCAACGCGTGCAAACGGGCGATTCGACGGCCCACGCGGAGACGGTCTGCATCCGCAACGCCGGGCGCCGTCGCGATTGGCACGAGCTCGTTCTGGTCTCCACACTTTCGCCCTGCGCGATGTGCACCGGGACGGCGGTCCTCCATCAGATCCCTCGCGTCATCATCGGCGAGCACGAGACCTTCCTCGGGCGCGAGGACTGGATGCACGCGGAGGGCATCGAGGTGGTGGTCGCGGACGACGAACGCTGCATCGCGATCATGCGCACATTTATCGAGGAGCACCCCGAGCTCTGGAATGAGGACATCGGCATCCCGCCGGAGTGCTGATCTCGTCTGCGCGATGTGTTCGGCCCCTGAGTGAGGGGCCCGTCTCAGACTGTTCCGTACATCCGGTCGCCCGCGTCGCCGAGCCCCGGGAGGATGTAGCCCTTGTCGTTGAGTTTCTCGTCGAGCGTCGCGGCGTAGATCGTGATCTCGGGGTGATCGCGGTGCAAACGCTCGACGCCCTCTGGTGCCGCGACGAGGCAGATCATCCGGATATCCGTGGCGCCCGCCTCGCGGAGGATCGTGATCGCCGCCGATGCGCTGCCCCCGGTCGCGAGCATCGGGTCAACGAGGATGACAGGCCCTGCGTTGAGGTCCTTGGGCAGCTTGTTGAGATACACAACCGGTTCGAGTGTTTCTTCGTCGCGAGCGAGCCCGAGATGCCCGACGCGTGCTTCCGGCATGATGTGCAGGATGCCGTCGATCATCCCCAGCCCGGCGCGGAGAACCGGGACGATCGTGATCGGATCTTCGATCCGTTGTCCCGTCGTCTTCATGATGGGGGTTTCGATCTCGACGGGCTTGGTCTTGAAGGTGCGTGTGACCTCGTAGACCATGAGCCCGGCGATCTGGGAGAGGGTGCCCCGGAAGGGGCGGTGCCCGGTGTCCTTGTTGCGTAGGGCGCACATCTTGTGCTCGATAAGTGGGTGGTTGAAGACGATGAGCTTCTGCGGGGAGTTGGGCATCGGTGCAGTGTATCTGGTGGGGGCGTTGCGTGCATGAAAAAACCCCCGCGTGAGCACACGCGGGGGTCTGGAGGAACCGAGATCCGGAAGGATTACGGGCAGCCGGCGTTGAAGAGGTCGAGGAACGCGAAGACATCGAAGATGTCGAGGGTGCCGTTGCCGTCGATGTCCGCGGCGGGGTGCCCGCCGTTGAAGTAGTCGAGGTATGCAAAGACATCGAAGATGTCGAGGATACCGTCGCCGGTGAGATCAGCCTCGCACGCGGTGGATGCTTCGGGCATCACGACGGAGGCGAGGACCGATGCGGGCGAGCCCGCACGGAAGAGCCCGATCTCCGCGTCACCGGTGGTGGGTGCGGAGTTGGAGTCGAACCAGAAGTTGTACATGGTGCCCCAGCGGATCGCGTTGGCGTTGGGGTTGATGGCCTCGGTGTCGGTCGAGAAGGTCAGCGAGCCCGCGCCCTCGGTCGCGGTCCAGTCGGTGCCATCGATGTTGGCGTCGACGGAGTCGTGGTAGTTGACATCATGGAACCCGTGGTTGCTGGTGCCCGATGCGGGGACGGAGAACGACGCCGCGGAGCGGTGCGAGTTCTGGTTGTAGACGCCGTACTCGTAGCGCCAGGTCCCGCCGCCGAGATCGACAGCCTTGGAGGCGACGACGAAGCGGCCCTCACCGGGCACATTGACCTCGGTGATGGTGACGGAGGGATCCTCGAGCTGCCATGCGTAGATGACGGGCTGCTCGCGGGTGGTGGAGCCGGTGGTATTCAGCACGCGTGTTGCGTGGTGAGCCATGGGGCGCCACGAGACGTTGTTGAACTGGTTGCCGAAGGGCACATCGTCCTTGATGACATACGCGCCTTCAACGAAGTAGCTGTCATTGGTGTCGATATCGGAATCGCGGACCTGGATGCGCTTGAAGATCGCGTTGCCGGACTGGTTCTGCGAGGTGTAGGGGTAGGTGAAGAAGCCGGTGAATGCGTTGACTTCCGAGCGCGGGCCGAGGTCGGTGTGCGAACCGTTGAGCGATGCGCCGTAGGGGTCCGAGCAGCCCGAGCCGAGCGCCGAGAAGCTGCCGTTGTTCGAGCAGCCGAAGCCACACGCGTTGTTCTGGAGAGCGGCGAAGGAGTGCTTGACGAAGCCGATGCCGACCTGGGTCATGCGGTTGCCGTCGTAGCGCCAGATGGTCTGGGAGATGACGGGGTGGTTCGGGGTGCCATCGATCCAGTTCGCGGGCTGATTGCCCGCGTTGCACGAGGTCGTGCCGACGGAGAACGCGTGGATGACCTCGCCGTTGACGGTCAGCGGGCCGTAGTGGAGCGTGTCGGTGAGTTCACCACAGATCACATCGGGTCCGTTGTTCGGGCCACCAGCGACGGCAACACCACAGCATGCCACGAGCGCGGCGGTCATAGTCATACGAATCATTGTTTTTCCTCCAGTGGAATTTCTGAGTGTGTTTTGGACGAGTCGTCCGCTCCCACACTACCCGGAAGACCGATTTGAGGAAACCGAAATTTGCAAATTTCAATGAAATAATCTACAAATATTTACCGTACAGAAAGCTTTTCGTGGAATCGATATCCACGGCGTTTTCGTCGGTTGTGGCTACCATTCCGGGCTGGATCATTCCCGAGGACCAAATTGCCCATACCGACCACATCCCCTGCCCCGGTGCTCGAGATCCGGGACCTGATTCACCGCTACCGCCCGGGTGAGCCGCCCGTTCTGACGCTGGACGACTTCCGGGTTGATCCCGGTGAGCAGGTCGTGGTCACGGGGAAGTCGGGGTCCGGGAAAAGCACGCTGCTGCACCTCTCGGCGGGGCTGATGGAACCCAGCAGGGGGGGCATCCGTGTCGACGGCGTCGAGCTGCGAACCCTCCGGGCGGCAAGGCGCGATCGGTTCCGGGGACGGCGCATCGGGATGGTCTTCCAGACCTTTCATCTCCTCCATGGTTTCAGCGCCAAAGAGAACATCCTCGCGGCGTTGATGTTCTCGGATATGCCCGCCGCCGCGCACGAAAAGCGTGCGGACCAACTCCTTGGTGTTCTCGGTATCCAACGCCCGAACGCTCGGGTTGACACGCTGAGCATCGGGCAACAGCAGCGGGTCGCGGTTGCGCGGGCGGTGGCCTGCTCGCCCGCGCTTGTGCTTGCCGACGAGCCGACGGCCTCGCTTGATCCCGAGCTCGCCCGGGCCGCGCTCGATCTGCTCCAGGGTGCCTGCAGATCGTGCGGATCCGCGCTGGTCTGTGTTACGCACGACCGCTCGATCGTGGATCGCTTCGATCGTCATGTTGATCTGGCATCAGCCGCGGGATCGGGGGGCGAGCATGGCGATGCATGACCGGACCATCGTGCTCCGCTCGATGAGCGGCCGGCTGTTCTCGACGACGACGACGATCGTGACCGTAGCGATCGCGGTGGGGCTGATGACGCTGATCCTGTCGATGCGGAGTGCCGTCAGCGACGCCTTTGCACGCGGGACGGGCAATGCGCAGATGCTGATCTCGCACGAGTCGAGCCCGCTGCTCAGCGTGCTGAGCACGATGTTCTATACCGAATCGCCCTCGACACCGATCATGTGGGCAGAGTACGAGGAACTCCGCGGGCGTTACCCGTTCGCGTGGACCGTGCCGACGCAGCTCGGGGACTCGTTCCGAGGGCTTCCGGTCGTTGCCACGACGCAGAACTATTTGACGGATTTCATGCCTGTGGACGGGACCCACTGGGCATTGGCGGACGGGCGGGTCTTCGAGGATGCGTTTGAGGTGGTTCTTGGGGCTCAAGCCGCGGCTCGCAGTGGGCTCAGGATCGGGGATCACATCCATCTCACCCACGGCGACGGTAAGAGCGGCGGCGACCACGAGCACGAGGGCTTTGAGTACACCATCGTCGGGATCCTTGAGCCGACCGCGACGGCGCACGACCGGGCGGTGATCACGGATCTGCAGAGCGCCTGGGTTGTGCACGCGCACGATCGCAGAGAATCGGAGCTCGGGCACGGCATCACGACAACCGCCGCGGATATCACGGGTGAGGACATGAAGATCACGGGGGTGTACGCCTCGCTCGGCGCACGCAACGCGGCGCTCGTGCAGGTGCTCAGCACCCTGCGCCGCGACGCGGGGTGGACGGTCGCCCAGCCCGCCGACACGGTGCGCAAGCTCTTTGTGATTGTTGGGAATATCGACCAGATCCTCGTCGCGATGGCCGCGGCTGTCCTGCTCTCCAGCGGCGTGTCGATCCTCGTCGCGCTGTACAACTCGATGGAGCAGCGCCGACGCCAGATCGCGGTGCTCCGCGTGCTCGGCGCGTCGCGGGCGCGGGTGATGAACCTGGTGCTCTGCGAGAGCGCCCTGATCGGGCTGCTCGGGGGTGTGCTGGGTGTAGCGGTCGGGATGTTCTTGGGCGATGCCGTTGCGGGGGTGCTCGCAAGGCGTGTGGGGGTGGTCGTGCATCCGTCGCTGCCGATCGACGGGTATCTGTGGATGGTCCTCTCGACGGTTGGGCTCTCGATGCTCGCCGGGATCATCCCGGCGGTGGTCGCGTACCGTGTCGGGGTGATCCGGGCGCTGCGCCCGATGGGATAAGGAAAGGGAAGCGTGTCCATGCGTGTGTTCTGGGTGCTCATCATCGCTCTGCTCGCTTGCGCGTTCATCATGCGCAGTCAGCGGATGCGTGCGCAGCCAGGCGTGGACGCGGGGACGGGTGCACGCATCGTGATTGATCGCCCGTTCGATGTGGTGCCGAGCAAGCCGGCGGCGCTCGAGCCGAAGCTCGAAGCCGAGCCGATATCGATGCCCGCCGAGGAGACCACCGGATCGGTTGATGTGCCGGAACCGGACCCGGAAGAGGTTCTCGTGGAGAACATTGCAGAGCCTGAACCCGATTCAGCCCGGACGCCGGAAGCTCCGATCATCGAGACAGTCGGGGAGGGAGTGTTCCCGCCGGAACCCACGCCCGAGGCGGACCCCGAGCCCGTGGGAGAGATCGTGATTGATCTCGCAAAGATCAAGCCCCCGCCCGCGGACCACACGATCAACCCCGACGGCTCGATTAGGCTCGCCGACGGCACACAGATCACCGGTTCGGGCACCGCCGAGCACCCCTTCATGGTCCAGTGGGCGACGCTGCGTTCGGTCGATCGGGTCTATCAGCCCCGCTCGGGGAGGAGCGAGTTCCCGGCGTGGCTCCACGCGATCGACGGAAAGATCGTGCGCGTCGAGGGGAACACACTCGTTCCGGTCGTGTCGCAGTCGACGAAGGAGATGCTCGTGATGCAGAACCCCTGGGACGGCTGCTGCATCGGGATCCCGCCGACGCCGTTCGACGCGATCGAGGTCTCGCTTGTGCACGATGTCGATTTCGGGTACGAGTCCGTCGGCTTCGGCGTCGTCACCGGGACCTTTGTTGTTGATCCCTATGTGGTCGACGGCTGGGTGCTCGGGGTGTATCTGCTCAAGGACGCGTCATATAAATCCGACGCGGGGACAGTCCTCCCCGATCTCTGATTCATTTATGAATAGAAAAACCCCGCATCACTGATCGGTGACGCGGGGTGTGGATGCGTGGTTGGAGCGTGTCTCAGTCGTCGTCCGGATTGACTTCCGGACCGATCTGCTCGGGCTCGGGCTCCGGTGCCGATTTGCAGCTCAGCAGCAGGATCCCGCCGAAGACCGCGGAGATCGCCGAGGCGACGAGGATCGCGAGCTTGGCGTGCTCGAGATGGGACGGGTTGTTCTTGAAGGCGAGGTTCGCGATGAAGATCGCCATTGTGAACCCGATGCCGCCCAGCGCGCCTGCGCCGAGCATATGACGCCAGCTGACACCGCGTGGGAGCGAGGCGAGCCCGATCTTGGTCGCGAGGAAGCAGATCGCGAGGATGCCGAGCGGCTTGCCCAGGAAGAGCCCCAGGATGATGCCGAGTGAGACGGAGTTGGTGAGGTTGTCCATGACGCCGCCGTGGACGGGGATCCCCGCGTTCGCGAGCGCGAAGATGGGGATGATGAAGAACGCCGCCCACGGGTGGACGACATACTCGATGCGGTGCAGCGGGGGCAGCACCTGGCGAGCGTTCTTCATGATCGCGTTGACGGCGGCGCGCCGGATGGACGACTCCTTGATGTCGTGGTTCGGGTCGTCGTGCGCTTCCTGGAAGACATCAAGCGCCTTACGGGTCGAGTACACGAAGTTGACCGCGTTGACGCGTGCGTGCGCCGGGATGGTCATCGCGAGCAGCACGCCGGCGATCGTCGCGTGGACACCGGACATATAGATGCAGTACCAGAGCGGGAGACCCAGGACGAGGTACAGCGTGATCCACCGGCAGCGGAGGACATTGAGGAACATCAGCACCGCGACGATCGTGCCCGCGTAACCGAGGTACTGCAGCTGCAGGTTCTCGGTGTAGAACACCGCGATGACGATGAGCGCGCCGAGGTCATCGACGATCGCGAGACTAGTCAGGAAGACCTTGAGCGAGTTGGGGATGCGTGAGCCGAGCATCGCGAGGATGCCGACGGCGAATGCGATGTCGGTCGCCATGGGCACGCCCCACCCGCCGATGGTGTCTTTGCCGAGGTTGAGCCCGACGAAGATCAGCGCCGGGCCGATCATCCCGCCGAGTGCGCCGAAGATCGGGAGGGCCGCACGCTTGGGGGAGGCAAGCTCGCCCACGAGGATCTCCCGTTTGATCTCGAGCCCGACGACGAGGAAGAAGACCGCCATCAGCAGGTCGTTGATCCAGTGCGCGATCGGGTGTCCCTGCCACCAGTGCGGCGGGTTGGGGAGTGGGTGCCACTCATCATGACCCGCCGAGCTGTCGTGCTCGGGTTCATCGGTGGCGTGGGTTGTGTCGCTGTCGTGTGTGTCGATTTCCGCGTGGTCATCAACAAGCCCGGCCTCCTCGGCGAGCGTGTTGAGCTCGTCGCCGACCTCGTCGGCAAGATCCTCGGTGTGCGGAGTCTCGCCGTGCTCCTGAGCAGCATCGCCGTGTGGGTTGTGCGCGACGGTCACGCGGATCTCGGTCTCGTTGAAGATCTCGTCGTAGGACCTGAAATCCATGTTCGCCCAGATCATCGCGATCGCGGTCATCAGCAGGAGCACGATGCCGCCGGAGCTCGAGAGGCTTGCGAAGCGCTGGAACGGGCGGGCGAGACGCTCGCTGGGTTCGAGGTTCGGGTCCCGGGACGCCGCGGTGGGGATATGGTGGTCGTCGGACATCGGTCGATGCTCCTGTGTGGATAGAAGAGCCCGGCGTAGCACACCCCCCTAAACTGGTGGTGTGATAACCCGGTGTGTCTACTTCTTATCGAACCAGAACACCGCGGGTGTTGAGCCCGGGGCGTGCTTCGATGCACAAATCAGACGATCGCCCGCGTGCATCGGGGAGTACCAGAGCGCAGAATCTTCCGGTCAGCGTTGGAACGGGTACAGCCCAGGCAGATCGAGGATCCGGGTGAGCTCGTCGAGCGCGTCGATGCACGAACGGGCGAGCGAGGGATCGCGGAGCTGGTCCGGGGCGATCTGCTCGGGGTAGGTCCGCTCGACCCATTCACACAAGAGTGTGTGCAGCTCGTCGTTGAGTAATACGCCGGTGTGGACCGCTCTGCGTTCCTTCTCGGTGAGCACCACACGCAGGCGCAGGCACGCGGGCCCGCCGCCGTTGCGCATCGACTCGCGGACATCAAGATAATGCACCGCGTTGACCGGGTTGCTCGCGTCCGCGATCATCCGCTCGATGAACGCGCCGACGCGCCGGTTCTCTCTGGATTCCAGCGGCGCGATCAGGGCCATCGAGCTGTCGGGGAGTGTGACGATCTGGGAGTTGAAGAGATAGCTTGTGACGGCGTCCTCGAGCGAAAAATCGGACTGGGTCGCTTCGATGCAGATCAGTTCCTGCCCGAGCGGGCCGGCAAGGTCGGTCATCAGCGAGCGTGATGCCGCGAATGCCTGCTCGTGGTAGAGGAACACCCGCCCGTTGCCTGTCGAGATGACATCGTTGTGGAACACACCGGCGTCGATCGCGTCGGGGTGCTGGCGTGCGAAAACCACACGCTCGGGGTCCAGCCCGTGCGACCGAACAATCGACTCGCTCGCGGCCCGGGTCTGTCTGCTGGGGAACTTGCGGGCGCCCGATCCCGGCTCGTGGGCATCCACGCCGTAGACAAAGAGCTCAACCCCCGGCTCGCCGTGCGTGTTGCAGAAGCGGACATGGTTCGCGGCACCCTCGTCGGCGAAGCGTGATTGGTCGGGCAGCGGGTCGTGGACGACGAAGTGCCTGGGATCGCGGAAGATCATCCGCAGCGCATCGGTGGTGGTTGGGTGCTCGAAGGAGCGGTGGAAGTTGGAAACAAGGTTCGCGGGGGTGAGGTGGACCTTGTTGTCGTCCGTGTCGGCGCTCGGGGAGACGGTCGCGGCGTTGGCGGCCCACATGCTCGAGGCGCTCCAGACCGCCGCGAGGATCGTCGGGTCCGCGTCGTGCGTCTTGTCGAGGAGTTCGGCGTCGCTCCCGGTAAAACCAAGCCTCCGGAGCATCGCAAAGTCCGGGCGCTGCTGCGGGGGGAGCACGCCCTGCATGAGCCCGAGATCCATCAGGGTTTTCATCTTCCCGAGCCCCTGCAGCGCCGCCGCTTTGGGGCTGGAGACCAGCCCGGCATTGGTCGCGGACGCGACATTGCCCACGGATAGCCCGGCGTAGTTGTGGGTGGGGCCGATGAGCCCGTCGAAGTTGACCTCGTGTGTCGTCATCATCGACGATAGGCGTGCTCAACTCGCGGGCGGAATGGGCTTGCCGTGCTGGTCGCCGTGCGGCGCGTCGGTCTCGTTGGGCGATGGCGAATCGAGGTGCTCGAGCGTCTCGGCGACGGCGTGCACATGGTCGGGGAGCAGCCCGGCGCGATCGACGAGGTACCCCTCCCAGAGCCGATGCCTGCGGATGATCGCCGATGCGTCGGCGAGCCCCCGCTCGGTGAGCGACAGGGCGCCGTTCTTCGCGGTGACAAGCCCCGAGGATTTCGCCCGCGCGACCGCGGGCATGCCCGAAGCGTGGTGGGGCGCACCGGCCTCGCGTGCGCGATAGAGCGTCGTGAGCAAGTCCTCCATCGCGATGCGTCGGCTGAGTTTCTGTCGGTGGACAGCTCTGGCAACAATGCCGTGACGCGGGGACGCGATGATCGTGAGCACGAGCAGCACCCCCCCTATGACGGCCATCATCCCCGCGGCGTTCACTGATCCGCCGTGGACGAGCGACTCGGGCGCGTTGGCCGAGAGGAAGTACCCGCCGACCGACGCGCCGAGCGCCGCCAAGGCGCTGACCAGGATCTGCGAGCCCATCCGGTCGGTCAGCAAACGGGCGGTGGCGGCGGGGCAGATCAGCATCGCGATCACCAGGATCGAGCCGACCGCCTCGAACGACGCGACGGCTGCGGCGGCGACAAAGACCATTAGCAGGAACTGGATCGCCGATGCATTGATCCCCTGGGCGGTGCTGATCCCCGGGTCAAAGGCGCTGATGCGGAGCTCCTTGAAGAACAGCACCATGAACACGATCGACGCGCCGGTCATGCCGAGCAGTGTCCAGATCTGGCGGGGGATCTGCTCGAGTGTTGCTTTGCTTAGAAAAGCATCCCAGGTGTCCGCGGGTGTCCAGTGCAGCGAGAGCGATTCGAGATTGCCGTAGAGCACACAGCTCGCGTCGAGATCAACGGCGCGCGCGTTGCCCTGCTCGAGCAGGAACACGCCGAGCGCGAAGAGGACGGAGAAGATCACGCCCATTGCGGCGCCCGGCTCGACGCGTCCGAGCCTGCGGACGAGCTGGATAAGAACGACGGTGACGATGGCGGACGCCCCCGCACCGAGGAACATATACGCCGGGTTGATCGTCCCCCCGACCAGGAACGCGAGCACGAGCCCGGGGAGAACGGCGTGCGAGATCGCGTCACCCATCAGCGATTGTTGGCGGAGGACCAGATGATTCCCGAGCAGCCCGCAGCACAGCGCCGCAAGCACACCGGCGAGCATCGGCATCAGGTCCAACGCGATGAAGCCGTAGGCGAGATCGCTCATGCCCTGCTCTCCGCGAGCAGACGCTCGAGACGCCGGACCAGCTCGTCGTCGAGCACATGCTCGACCTGGTCCACGGACCAGTCGACATGAGATGGCGCGATGTCGGCGTGTGTAATCAGGTACTGCTCCCACAGCGCATGGTTCCGCGCGACGCGTGCGCCGCGCGCACTTCCGATGTGTGTAAGCGTCGCTACCCCGTTGCTCATCGTGATGAATCCGCGGATCTGCAATGCTTTGGCGAGGAGTTTGAATCGCAATGACGGGATACCGTGCTCGTCGGCAATGTCGCTTAGGGGGCGGCCGGGGCTGGTGTTTGTGTTCTCGAAGAGATACTCGAGCAGGTGGTCGTTGGCGATGCGCCAGCGGATCCTCGCTCGCCGGAGCGCCGTCGCGAGCACGCCGCGTGCGGGGGCGAGGAACATGCTGGCCGCGAACAACGCGCCCGCGGTGAGGACGATGACCGAGCCGGCGGGCTTGCGTGGGAGCAGGGCGCTGACGGATGAGCCCGCATAGCCGCTGGCGCCGCCGATTAGCGCGCTGAGCAGGATGAGCTTCCACAGGCGTTCCGTCCAGAATCGTGCGGACGCGGCCGGGATGATCAGCATCGCAACGATCAGGATCAGTCCGACAGCCTGCAGCCCAGACACGGTGACAAGCACGATCAGCCCGAGAATCACCGTGTCCATCAGCCACGCGGGGATCCCCGTTGCGCGGGCGAACGAATCGTTGAAACAGACGAGCGAGAGCTCCTTAAGCAGCAGCAACGCGACGGCGGCGCTGAATACACCAATCACGCCCATCGTGATCGTGTCCGAACGCGTCATCGCGGCGGTCTGCCCGTAGATAAAATGATTCAGCCCCGCAGCATTCCCCGATGCGTTCGTCTGGATCACCGAGAGCAGCACGACCCCGAGCCCGAAGAACACCGAGAGCACGATCCCGATCGACGCGTCCTCGCGCAATCTGGTCTTCGTGATGAGCAGATGGATGCACACGACCCCGAGCACGCCGGTGATCGCCGCGCCGATCATGAGCACGGGCATCGAGCGGGGCGCGAGCCCGAGCGACGGCGCCGCGAGGAACGCGATGCAGATCCCCGGGAGCGTCGCGTGGCTCAGAGCGTCGGCGGTGAGGGATCGTTTGCGGAGCAGCGCGAACGCACCGATCAAGCCCGCCGCGATCCCGAGGAGGGTGGTGCCGACAATAACGGATGTTGTGTTGAAACCGGCCTGCAGCGTGAGCGTGCGCACGATTTCGTCGATCGTCGGCGGCATATCGACGGCGCCCGGGATGGATCCGCCGGTTGTCGTCATCCCCCGCGGTCCCTCCGGGCGATCGCTTCGGCCGCCTCGGACAGGAGCGTCAGACGCCCGCCGTAGGTTTTATGCAGGTTCTCCTGTGTGAACACATGCTCGACCGGGCCGGCGGCGACAACGCGCATGTTCAGCAGCAGCGCGTGGTCGAAGTACTCGGGAACAGTCTGCAGATCGTGGTGAACGACGATGACCGTTTTGCCCTCCGCGCGGAGATCACGCAGCACGGCGATGATCGCCCGCTCTGTCGCGGCGTCCACGCCCGCGAACGGCTCATCCATGAAGTACAGATCGGATTCCTGCGCGAGCGCCCGGGCGAGGAAGACTCGCTGCTGCTGCCCGCCGGAGAGCTGGGAGATCTGCCGCTTGGCAAAGTCCGCCATCCCGACACGCTCGAGGCATTCAAGAGCCACGCGTTTGTGCGCGCGAGAGACGGGCCGGCACCAGCCGATCTTGCGGTAGCGTCCCATGCACACGACATCGAGGGCGGAGACCGGGAAGTCCCAGTCGACGCTCTCTCGCTGGGGCACATAGCCGATCCGCGAGCGTGCACGCTTGTGGGCCTGTCCCCAGAACTCGACGGTCCCGCTCGCTTTGGGGATGAGCCCGAGGCAGGCCTTGATCATGGTGCTCTTGCCCGCGCCGTTGGGGCCGACGATCGCGACGAGCGCTTCGCTCGGCGCGTCGTAGTCGATGTCCCAGAGCACCGGCTTGCGGTCGTAGGCAACGGTCATCGCGTGCACCGACAGCGGCGACTCCTCGGAGTGCTCCGGACGCTGGGCGAGCGCGGAGGTTGTGGGGGGCGCCGCGTTCATCAGGGGGACTCCTTGGTGCTGGGCGACTCACCGAGTTTGCCCTGCATCCCGTGCTCGGGCGCGTCGCCGCCGAGGGAGCGGACGATGGTCGTGACATTGTGGTCGATCATACCGACATAGGTGCCCTCGTAGGTTCCGCGAGCGCCCATCGCGTCGCTGAAGAGGTTCCCGCCGATGATGACCTCGTGCCCGCGGGCCTTGGCGCCCGCGATGAGCGCCCGGATGTTGCGCTCGGAAACGGTCGTCTCCACAAACACGGCGCGGATCTTCCTGTCGACGAGCAGCGATACGATCCGCTCGAGGTCACGCACACCCGCCTCGGACTCGGTGCTGATCCCCTGGATGCCCACGACCTCGTAGCCGTAGCGCCGACCGAAGTAGCTGAACGCGTCGTGCGCGGTGACGAGCACGCGGCGATCTTCGGGAACAGAATGCAGCACGCGCTCGGCATAGTTGTCGAGCGCGTTGATCTCGTTGATCACCGTCTGCGCGTTGACGGCATACTGCTCCGCGCCCTCGGGGTCGTACCCGCTGAGCGTGTCGCGGATCACCGCTGCAGACTCCGCCCACGCGGCGGGGTCCATCCAGACATGCGGATCGTGGTGCCCGTTGAACTGCGCCGGGGTGAGCAGGTACGACTCGTCGATCTCCTCGGTCACGGCGCGGACAGTTTTTCCCGAGCCGGCAACCCGCTCGAGGGCGTCGCCCATCTTGCCCTCCAGATGCAGCCCGTTGTAGAGCACAACATCGGCGCCGAGCAGCTTCTGGATATCCGAGCGTGTCGGGGTGTAGAGATGCGGGTCGATCCCCGACCCCATGAGCCCGGTGATCTCGGCGCGGTCGCCGGCGATACGCGTAGCGAGATCGGTGATCATCCCGGTGGTGGTGACGATCGAGATCCGCTCGCTCTCGGGGTTGGCCTTGGATTCTGTCGGCTGTCGAGCACAGCCAAGGAACGCGCACAGCGCGAGCAGAGCGGAGGTCCCAAGGATCAAGATACGCTTCATCGGAGCCCTTTCTGCTATGTAGCCAAGGCTACGATACAATGCCGTGGATCTTCTGTCAAGGGCAGCGGGGTGGTTCTGGATGGGTGAGGGCTTATTCCGGCGCGAACTCGACCCGGAGATGGCGGGCCTTGGCGTAGGAGTCGGCGAAGAGGGCGTGCAGCGAATCCGGGGTCATCGCGAGGTATGCCTCGCGGATATTCCAGATATCCCCGGGGGTGTAGCCCTGGATCTCAAGATCCGCGAGCCGGTCTGCCCAGAAGCGGGTGGATTCAAACCGGGAATCGAGCACGCCCCGGATGAACCCGGTCTGCGCATCGATCTCCGCCCGTGTGGGTGCGGTCTGGGCGAGTTCATTCAGTGCGGATTCGAGGGCCTCGCCTTGCTCGCCCGGGTTCGGGCCCCGGGACCCGATGAGGAGCAATGCCCGCCCCGGAAACCGGTCATCGAAGACAACGCCCGCGTTCGTATCGCCGGGGAGTTCCCCGGCTCTCACCTGATCACTGAGCCGGGCGTTGAGGATCATCGAGGTAAGGATCAATGCGCGGAGTCTTGGGAGATCCGACGCTTCGCCCGCGACCAGCCCGACGACGGCTCCATGGTGCGCGGGCTCCGAGTCAACCACACGCAGGACGCACTCGGGCTCGATCGCGTTTCCGGTCTCGACCGGCAACGGGCGGACGCCCGGGAGCGGGCGCGCGGGCAGGGCACCGAGGAAGGTTTCGGCGGCATCGAGGGTGTGCTCGGTGTCCTCGGGCCCGACGATCGCGATCTCGATCGGCGCAGAGCGTGCGAGTTCGCGCAGGGCGCGGCTCGCCTCATCGTGGGAGACCGATGCGGTGCTCCGTGCAGAGCAGGGTTCGGGGGCGGTAACCGCGTCCAACGCCGCGTCGAGCATCCATTCACTTTCGTCCAACGCCTCGTCGGTGGCGTGTTGCCACTGCCCGAACGCCCGATCATCGACCTGCGCATCCGCGAGGAGCACATACGCCAACTCGATCGCGCGATCGATCGAGCCTGCGGGGGCGCGGATGCTGAGCTGGACCGAGTTGGTGTCGGCATGGACATCAAGCGTCAGCCCGTGCTCGCTCAGGATACCCCGCACCTCGTCGCTGTTCAGACGCGTGGTCGAGGGGCTCTGCCACCCCGAGATCGCGGCTTCCTCGAGTGTTCGATCGTCGATGGTCCGCTGCAGCGATACACGGATCTCGCTGGTGTTGGTGATGTCGCTCATCGTCCGCTGATGAACAACGACGCCGTTGTCCATGCGTGCGGTCCAGACACCCGATCCGGGGTGTTGGGTGATCTCACGGATCTCGCCGCCGACGGGGATGCTTGTCAGGATCGGAGGGGCGGCGGTGTTCACCCAGTCCAGCGCGAGGGGCGGGAGCCGATGATTACGCCGGGAATCAAGCTCGGTCCGTGCGGCTTCTCTGCTCGGGACATCGTCTTGGCTCGAGAGGACGATGAGATTGCAGCGGTCCGGATCGAAGACCCGGCGGAGGGTTGCGTGGATCTCCTCGTTCGTGATCGTTGCGAGCACGCCCGAGGCCTCGTCGCCCCATCGGGCGGGGTCAAAGCAGAGCCCGGCGTTGATAATCCAGTTGCACGAGCGGGCGCGTTCATTTGTGCTGAGACTTGCCCATTCGTCCTGATCGTTCTGCCAGAGCATCAGACAGACCCTGCGGGCACGCCCGAACTCCGCTTCGCCGATCGGGTCGTTGCGGAGCCGATTGAGCTCGCCGAGCAGCGCGTCGAGCGCATTCTCCCACGCGTCGGTGTTGATCGCCGCGACGACCTGGGCGGCGCGGATCCCGCTGGAGAGATTGACGATCGAGCCGTCCGTTTCGACGACGCCGTCGAGTGAGCGGAAGATCTGGGCGTTGATCCGGTGGCGGACAAGCTCGGAAGCGACCTTCTCGAGCACAATCTTTCGTGTGCTCGATGCGGGGTCCATCTCCGCGAAGCGGTTGTGCTCGAACCAGACGAGCGCAACATCCGTGCGGTCCTGCGTGTTTGTGACGACGGAAACGCGCCCGCTCGCGGCGGTCCCGCTCGGGTGATCCACTCCGGGCGGGGGGGCGGACTCAAGCCCGCCGAGGGAGCCCGCGATCCTGTTTGTCACCGCTTCGGGGTCGAAGGGGCCGACGATCACCAGCGTCGCGTTGGCGGGGGTGTAGTTCCGTTTGGCGTAGCTATTGACGCGATCAAGGGTCAGCCCGCGGAGCGCGTCCGCGCCCGCCAGCGGCATCCGATCGCCGATCGGTACACCACTCAGGATCTCCGGCATCCACTGCTGCATCGAGTTTTCCGATGCCCGAGCGCTCAGGGTAAGCAGCGCGTCGCGGGCCCGGGTGAATGCGGGCGCATCCACGCGGGGCTCCGTGAGGAGATCGGCGTAGAACCCGAGCACGCGGCTCAGGGCGGTATCGTCGGGCGCCGCGAGCATGTAGGTGGTTTGATCGAAGTACGCGAACGCACCATTCCCGATCGAGGCATCGGCCCCCGCGATGCTGAAGAGATCGTGGATCTGGGTCTCGTCCATCGTCGCTGTTCCGAACATCGCGGCCCGTTTGAAGACCATCGCCGCTCCGCGTTCGTCGTCGCGCTCATCGATCGATCCCGAATGGACTTGCAACCAGACCTGGAGCGCACCCCGGGACCCGTCTTCGTTGTGCTCGTCGCGGTCCGGGAACATCTCGATCCGTAGCCCGTTGGGGAGCGTCTCGCTGCGGGGTTCATTGCCGAGGGACACCGGGGCGGTGAGCACGATCAAGGCAGCGATCGCCCATCCGATCAGTGCGGCGAGCGGTCGGGCGGGTTGTGGTCGGGTCTGGTTCATACAACACCGGTGGACGGACTCAGGGTGTACCCGATCCGGGGCCCGATGATGCACCCGGATCGGGTGAATTCGGGCCTGTTTCGTTCGGGTGCTTGAGCATGTCAGGGTCGATGCAGTCGTCGAGGATCGCGCAGCTTCCGGTGCAGGAGTGGAGTTTGGGCCATTGACCGCGTTGGATGCCCTCGATCGCGTTGTCGATTTTCTGCTTGATTTTATCGAGATCGAGGTCGTCGGCTCCGATCCTCCCGCGCGAGCCGTCCTGCAGGAGCCAGTACTCAAAGTCCGAGCCGGAGATGTCGCCGTTGTAGATCTCCGAGAGCGCCATCGCGTAGATGCCCATCTGCAGATCGGTCTTTTTGGGTTCGAGCAGGTCCTGCTTGGGGTAGCCGGTTTTGTAGTCGATCACACGGTACGCGCCGCTGGGTTGGAGATCGATCCGGTCGATCTTGGCGTGGATGCTGTGCTCGATGCCGTCGTGTTCGTAGGGGATGTGCTCGTCGCGTTCGAGCTCGAGGATCTGTGCGTTTTCGTCGTGCAGGGTGTCCCAGACGGTCCGCGCCTGCGCGACTGCTTGCTCAAGCCGGGCGATATCGGGCTCGATGTGCGCGGGCCAGAGCTGCAGGAACGCTCTGCGGGTGAGCTGTTCGAGCTCCTCGACGCCCGGCAATGCTGCCCCCTCCGCGTCCGCGGCGCGCCAATGGGTGTAGAACAGCTCGAGCGCGCGGTGCACGGTGCTGCCCGTCGTCGATGCGGCGTGCTCCTCCTCGGGGAGCCGGAGCACATAGCGAACCAGATAACAACGCGGGCACTGAAGATAGGTATTGATCCGCGTGTAGCTCAACCGTAGCGGGCCCGCGATCCCCGGGTGCAGGGCACGCTCGAATGGTTGCTCGCTGCGGAGTGACTCGGTCAGCCGGGTCGCGAGCCCGCCGAGCCCGTGCGCGTCCGCCCAGTCCGGCGCCACCCCCGATGCGCGGATTGTGGACGCGAGCGCCACCGTGCGCACAGATTGTGTGAGTTCGTCCTCGCTCTGCCCGATGCGGTCGGGGTGCAGATCCGCCTGGTCGATCGCCGCGGCCGCACGCAGGCGTGCGAGCCGGCGCACCTCGTCGAACCCCTCGCGGATCGCCTTTCGGCTCCTGAACTCCACCTCCAGGCGCGCGATTGCGTCGGGGGTGTGCGATTCGTCGGTCAGCTCGCGGATGTCGTGCTCGATGAGCGTGGTGCGATCATTGTTGAGCAGCTCGAACGCGAAGTTGACCGCCGAGCTCTTCTTGGGCAGCTTGGCGAGCAGCACCGCACGCCGCTCGGCGCGGGTGAGCGCGACATAGAACACCCGCCGCTCCTCGTCCGCGCGGCGTTGCTTGCGGTCGCGTTCATCTCCCACGCGATCAACGAGCCCCTCGGGGAGTTCCTCGTTGTCGGAGCCCGCCATCTGCGGGTAGCCGTGCGGCGAGCAGACACGCGGGATAAACACCGTATCGAACTCCAGACCCTTGGATGCGTGGGCCGTGAGCAGCTGCACCGCGCCGTTCGAGCCGTCCTCCGTGCCCGCCGTCGGTCCTTCATCCCGCTCGACCGCGTTCTCGGGCAGCTCGCCCAGCGATTGTTCCTTGGGATCAAGATCGTCGATGTAGCGGAGCATCGCGCCCAGGTCGCCCGGCTGGTCGAAGCGTGTCGCCCGAGAACGGGCGAACCCGAGCAACGCGACGATCGCGCTCATACGCGATCCCTGCTCGCGTGCATCGGGGAGATCCGCGTGCAGCACCCCGGAGCGTTTGATGATCTCCAGCATGGTCTCCGCGGCGGGCGATTCTGCGTTGATCCGCGCAAGCTCCTCGAGCAGTGCGAGCGTCCGTTCGATCGGCGCGATCGCGTCGCCGATCGCCCGGGACCGCATCCAGACGAGCGGTGCCCCCGGGTCCGCGTGCTCGGTCGGGTCGCTCCCGTGGCGTGTGTGCTCGATCTTCCAGCGCGTGAGCAAGGAGCCGACGCCGTGCGGGTCGGCGCGCATCGGTGGGCGAGTGAGGATCCGTTTGATGTCGGGTGTTGAGAGCGGGTCCGCCGTGGCGCGAGCCCACGCGAGCACATCCCGGACACCCTGGTCGTCCATCAGAGACCGTTTCTCGCGGACACTGAAGGGGATCCCGGAGAGATCCAGCACGCGGGCGATCTTCGCGAGCTCACCCGACGAGCGCGCGATCACGGCGATGGATCCGAAATCGAGATCCGGTTTCTCGGCTCGCGCCTGCAGGATCATCGCGGCGATCGCCTCACCCGACTGCTCATCGTTCTCGAGACGAACAAGCTCGATTGTCGAGGAACCCGAGTCTGGTTTCGTCGGGTTGGCGGATTTATCCGAGGCAAACCGCGAGCCTTCGGGAGCGTTCGTAATGATCGTGTTGGACGCGCCGACGATCGTGGGCTCGGAACGGAAGTTGTCGTCCAGCGTGACCGTCCGTGTACTTTGCCAGATCAAGTTGAACCGTGCGAACGCCCGATCGTCGGCGCCGCGGAAGGCGTAGATGCTCTGGTCGTCGTCGCCCACGACGCAGATATCCGGGTTGCCCGTCGGCGGGGCGAGCGCCTCGAGCAGCGCGATCTGAGCGGCGTTGACATCCTGGAACTCGTCCACAACAAGGTGCGCGTGGTCGCGCCGGAGGATCGCGGCGATGTGCGATTGTGTGCGCATCAGACGCGTCGGCAGCGCGATCAGGTCTTCGAAGACCATCCACCCGCGTTTGAGGCATTCGCTCTCGAAATATCCGAACAGCACCGCCGCCTCGCGGAAACGCTCGATCTCGGTCCGCCGGGCGATGGCGTCCTGGTCCTCGAGCCCGCGGAGCCTGCCCAACTCAGCCTCCGCCCACCGCTGGGCGCGGGTGGCGTCGATTCCCGCGTTGCGGAGCATCGAGATCGTTCCCTGCGCATGCTCGATCGCGCTGTCGATCCCCGCGCCCATGGCAAAGCCGTAGAGCCCGCGGGCGCGGATGAGCTCGCGCATGAGTTGTCGTCGTTGCGACGAGTCAATCAGCACCGGGTTCGTGGGCAGCCCGATGACATCGCCGAATCGGCGGATGACCCCGAGCCCGAAGCTGTGGAAGGTCGTCGCCTGGAGTTTCTGGGCCGTGCTGTTGCCGACGGCGGACGCGATCCGCTCGCGGAGCTCGCCCGCGGCCTTGTTCGTGAAGGTGACCGCGAGGACCCTAGACGCATCGATCCCGCGCTGGTCGATCATGTGCGCAACGCGCTCGGTGATGACGCGTGTCTTGCCCGTGCCGGGGCCGGCGAGGACGATCAGCGGCGATCCCTCGTGCTCGACGGCCTCGCGTTGTCGTTCGGTCAGCGGGAACGGGGTGTTTGCTTGTTGCACGCCCGGAGTCTACGCCCGATTCATGCGTTCTGTTCGGTATCACGCATATAGAGGTGCAGCGCCGTGGTGCCGTAGGCGTGCGTTTCGGGCCCGAGTGCACCGCTCATCGTGAGATCGACATCGATACTGACGGGCTTGAGCTTCGCGGCGTCCGCGAGCAGTGCCGCCTCGAACGCATCGAGCGCATCGCCCGCGTCGTCGTTCTCGAGGTCGATCTCGACCATCTCTTCGCCGTCGATGGTCTCTGTCTTGGATGCGGGTTTTCCCTTGGAGTGCTTCGTTTTCTTCTCGCCCTCGGGCTCGATGACATGAAAGAACGGCTCGGGGAGGCGGAGCACGGCGTACCCGGTCTCGTCGAGGAGCTGGATGAGGCGTTCGAACTGGAGCTTTACGCGCGGCCACTGGTCAGGGTCACGGACCATCGCGTAGGGCGGGTCGTAGAAGATGATGTGCACGGGCTTGGGACAGCGCGAGAGGGCCGCGGGCCCGAGCGCGTCGGCGCAGACGGCTTCGCACTCTTCCTCCGCGCCCAGCATCGCGATGTTCTCTTCGAGGACCTTGATGACCTTGCGGTCGCGTTCGATCATCACGACTCGGGACGCGCCACGGGAGGCGGCCTCGAGCCCGATCGTCCCGGTGCCGCTGAAGACATCGAGGACGGCTTCGCCCTCGATATGCCCGCGGAGCAGATTAAACGCGGCCTCCTTGACCATATCGGGGAAGGGGCGTGTGATCGTGCCCGGAGGGGGGGAGCCCAGTATTCTGCGTCGGTATTTGCCGGCGATGATTCGCATCGGGTACCCAAGGAGGGCGCGGCGGACAAGTCAACCGTGCTCGGGAGCGGGGCAGCAAATGGGCGGTCTACGCCGGGTGTGCGGCGAGCAGCGTGTCGATCGAGCAGATCGAGGTGCTCGGCTGGTCGAGCCCGGTCACGAGCGACCAGAACGGGATGCCCGGCCCGTCCTCCCCCCAGGTGTGCAGGCGGGAGTTGGGTCGGCGTGCCTCGCGTTCGAGAGCGCGTCCGCCGAGATAGAGGCATCGCTGGATGAGCGAGCTCTCGTTGGTGCCGAACTCCAGCTCGGCGGCGACCCCCGCGAAGACCTCCACAACCTCGCCGAAGAGCACAGGATTGAGTCGCGCCAGAACATCGGCATCGTGGAAGATGAAGTAGCGGTTGCGGAGCACGGGGTGTCCGGGGAGTGTGTGGTGGGTGCGGAGGATGGAGGCGACGCCCTTTGGTCCATCGATCGTGCGGGCGAGCCCGTCGCTCGGGAGCAGACGCTCGAGCTGGGCGCAGAGCCCTTCGAGGTCGAGAATGGAGCGTCCGTGGAGGACGCAGGTTTCGGTCGCGGGCTGGGTGCCGAGGAACCGCTGGAAGCCGGTGGCGAATCGGGTCCGGGCATAGGGATTCTCACTCACCGCGACGACATGGTGGGTGTCGAGCCGAGAGAGCACCTCGGGCTGCCAGGTGCTGGGTTCGAAGAGGAAAGAGGATGTGTTGATCCGCATCGACATATGAACAAACAGCGATCGCCCCAACGGCGTGCCCTGGGCGCACCTGAAGCGTGTTGTCTCTCCGCCTTGATGTCTGAGGGGTTGGTGGTGTCAGTATCCGGGGCAACCCCATCGAAGCCACGGACAGGCAGAGTGTGCGCCAAAAACCAAAGAAAACCACGCAATCGGCGGAAAGTGGCCAAAAAAACACCCATCATGAGCACATTTTCCCGCGGGTGGATACGGGTTTGCTCAGGTACTTTATGTGCTTTATTACAAGTTGTTTTTGAGTTATTCACAATGTAGATTCTGTTGTTGTTGAATTAAGATTAATTTGGTGTGCGGCGTTCGAATTTTGGTATATTCGGGGATTCCCTGTGTGTAAGGCGCGAGTGGAGCCATGTTGGTGAGCAGCGGGCGGACAGGAACTTGATCTTGTGAACGATAGAAAGCCCAATGAGACGGTTGCGATGAATCCCGCGGACAGGGGGGATATCAATCGGTTTCTCGCGAATGCCGACGCGGTCTGCGCGTTGATGATGCTGCCCGCGGTCACGACAAACGATTGGACGAGTCGGGCGGCTGAGGCGGTAGCGCGTCTTCATCCCGGTCCGAGCCGTGCGTGTGTCATGCTGGTGGCGGGTGAAGTCTCGGGTACGGAGGACGGGTCCTTCCGCATTGAATCGGTGGGTGTGTGTGCGGGCGAGGGGAATGGACAGGATTCCGCGGGGTCGGATGAGGGGCTCACCATGCGGGTCCGTCTTGAACGGGTTCGCAACTTTGGCTTCGCCCGGACTCCACTGATGATGCAGGACGGATTTGTCGGGCGGATGAGCGGGTTGAGCCGTAGCTGGCGCGAGACCTCGCTCGGGCGTGTTTGGGCCGGGGTGCCCGCGGGCGAGGTGCTTATCGGGGTCTGCCCGATCGAGGGTGTTCCGGGTTCGATGGTCGTGTGCATGTATGCGGGCGATGCGCATACGCCGGAATGCTCGCTCCAGGCCTTTGGCGCGGTGATGGCGGTGCTGACGAAGCAGACCGCGATGATGTACCGCTCGATGGGCTGCACGGATGGCGTGCTCCGTTGGCTGACCGCCCGTGAGCAGGATGTGCTCGACGCGTTGGTCGACGGGTTGTCGGTGCGGGAGATCGCCGATCGGCTCGGGCGGAGCAGGCACACAATGCACGACCATGTCAAGAACTTGCACAAGAAGCTCAACGCGAGCTGCCGCGGCGAGCTGGTCGCCGCCGCGTTGGGCCACTCCGAATGCGGGAAGCGGTGTTCGCTGCGGATGCCGATGGTCATCGAGGCGCCGTCCGATCCCATCCAAGAGCTCAAACCATCCCCGATGGTCCGGTCCAACGAACGCTCCGAGTAGATCCTTCGCGTTTTCAGTTGCTCGATGATGCCACGGGCTGCTGGGCGAGTCGATCGCGGATTTCCTGCGCGAGCCGGGCGGAGAGCGCGTGGTCCTCACCGATCGGCTCGCGGAGGACCGGTGGCATCCGGGTGTTGTTGTTCGAGATGGATGCCGTGTGCGTGGATTTGCGGACGCTTTCGGTCTCCAGACGCCAGCCCGGGCGCCGCACGCGGATGATCGACGCGTGGACATCCGCGAGGATCGGTCCGCCCGAGGCACCCTGCTCGAACGAGACCCGGACCACCCGTTCGTGGTGGTGGACAAGGTCGCCGATCTCTTGGTCGAGGGAGGACTGCTCGGGGTCCCACGGAGAGGCGAGGCCTGCGGTCTGCTTGGGGATGGTGGTGAGCACGCCGCGTCGGGCATCGACGCGGTCGATCGTGAAGCGGTTGTCGAGCAGGACCGCCCGGGCGGCGTCGATCGCGCGGTCCATATCACCCGGCGCGATCTCGACGGTCGCCGCGCTGGGCTCTGCTTGTTGCGGGGATGAGCATCCGAAGAACGAGAGCAGGGGCGCGAGGAGCATGGTGGCGATCACGGGAGCAGGGGTCTTCATGGGGTCACTCTACCACCGATCGGGCGGCGTGATCTACCGCGGCGCACAGGTTGTCGATATGTTCGTGATTTACGCCCGTCGCTCCGATCGCGACGCGGGCGATGGTGGTTTTTTCTCCCGCGATATCGACGACACTGGGGGAGATCATGACCCCGCCCGACGCGTTGACGGCGTCAACAAGCGCCTTGGTCTGCTCGTTGGTCGGCATCCTGAAGCAGACGAGCGCGAGCGAGCGGTTGGTCGCGAGTTGCAGCGTCGGGTGGTCGATGATCCAGGATTCGAACTTCTCGGCGAGAGCGATGTGGTGGCGGATATGGGCCTGGAGACCCTCGATGCCGAAGTGCTGGATGACGAACCAGAGCTTGAGGGCACGCATTCGGCGACCGAGCGGGACATGCCAGTCGCGGTAGTCGATGACGGTTCCAGAGTCCGAGGCTTCGTTGCGGAGGTACTCGGGGGTGATGGACATCGAGTCGACAAGGGCGGCCCGGTCGCGGACCCAGTAGAGGTCGCAGTCGAAGTTGGTCAGCAGCCACTTGTGCGGGTTGATGCAGAGCATATCGGCGTGTTCGACGCCGTTGAGGATCGGCTGGTGCTCGGGGCAGACGCAGGCGGCGCCGGCCCACGCGGCGTCGACATGGAGCTTGGGGCGGCGTTCACCGAACGAATCGATCGTGGTCCCGACTTTGTCGATGGGGTCGATCGCGCCAGTGGCGGTGGTGCCGACGGTTGCGACGACGAGCGCGGGGACGAGCCCGGCGTCGAGGTCGCGTTGTATGGCGGCGCGGAGCTGGTCGATATCCATGCGCAGGGAATCGTCGGTCCCGATCAAACGCACACGGGAATCGTCGTCGGGGGTGTCGGCGAGCCCGGCGACCATCGCGGCTTTGACAACCGACGAGTGCGCCTGCGTCGAGGTGTAGAGCGTGATCTTCGAACGGTCGTGCCCTCGTCTGGTCTGCGATCGCCGGGCGCTGAGCAGCGACGCGAGCACACCCTCGGAGGCGGTGGACTGGATGCACCCGCCGCCGATGGAACCGGGCGCGTCGAAGCGGAAGTGGTCGGGGAGGCCGAACATCTCGGCGCACCAGTCGAGCATGCGCATCTCGAGCTCGGTGCACGCGGGGGAGGTGGACCAGAGCATGCCGTTGATGTTGAGGACGGAGCTGATGAGCTCGGCGGCGATCGCGGGCATCGAGGCGCTGCAGGGGAAGTAGGCGAAGAAGTTGGGGGATTGCCAGTGGACGAGGTTGGGGACGATCGCGTCGTCGAGCTGGGCGAGCCAGTCGGCGGGGTGGTTGCCGGTCTGGGGCGGGTGTTTGGGGAGCTTGCTCAGGGTGTCGCCGGGGGCGGTGTTCGTGCGCACGGGGCGTGATTGGAGCGAGTGCAGATAGCGGCTGGACCACTCGGTTATGCGGTCCATGGCGGCGGTGAAAGAGTCGTGGTCAAGCCCTTTGGCGGCGGGGGGCGGTGGTGTGGGCATCGCGGTTCCTTCAAAAACGATAAAAAATGCTTGCGGATTCTTTGCGGATCTGGTACAGGTAGCGGGTTCGGTTCTCGAACTTCGTGGTCTCTTGGGTCTCACCGATTGATCGAAAGGGTGATCGGAACCATGCGTGTGGCGTTTGCTGCCTTGTCCGCGTGGATGCAGGGATGATAGAGCCTTGGAGTTGGTCCGCGTGTGCGGGCCCGCGTGGGGGTTGTTTGCTGCGTGCGAGCGATTTAGTTTGTTGATGCGCGGGTCGTGTTGCGCATCGGCCTGGTCCGTGTGGGGTCTTGGCGATGAAATCCGGAAGTCGGAGAGTTCGGCGTGTAAACGCTGGGTGGTATTGTGCGCGCCCGATGAGCGACGGGCTGGTCGGTGTGTCGATGCTTCTGGCGTTTGCGGGTTCGTCCGCATTTGCGATGGGCCCGCTGGCTCGGGGGCAGGCTACGAGAGTCGAAGAGGTGTCCGCCCCCCGTGGGGTCTCGACCTGGATGCAGTTCGTGGACGCCTCGGAGGAGTCCGGGCTGATCTATTCGCAGGTCCACGGGCCGAGCCCGAAATACCCCAACATGCTCGGCGGGGGGACGGTCGGGGATTTCAACAACGACGGGTATATGGATGTCTTTGCGCTCGGCAACGGGGGGGTCGCGGACGGCTTCTTCCTCAACAACGGTGATGGGACCTTCAGCGATCACGCGGGGTCGTGGGGGATCGCCCAGTTCCACTACGCGTTTGGCGCGAGCAGCGCGGACTTCAACAACGATGGGTTCCTGGACCTGTTCATCACGAGCTACGGCGATATCGCCGGCGGCGGGCTCCGCCCCGGGCAGCTCAAGCTCTACCGCAACAACGGGCCCGATGAGAACGGGCAGTGGTCGTTCACCGATGTCGCGGTCGATGCGGGGGTGAACTTTGTGCACCCGAGCACGACCGATGGCACCGGGTCCGCGTGGGGAGACATTGATCTCGACGGGGATCTCGACCTGTTCGTGGGTGGGTACAACGCGAATCGCCAGGTGAACCGGCTGTACCGCAACGACGGACCGGACAGCGGCGGTGTCTGGAGGTTCACAGACATCACACTCGACGCGGGGCTGGTGCACGAGCACTGGAGCGTCTTTGTTCCCGGTATCCAGGATCTGAACGGGGATGGGTACCCGGAGCTCCTCGCGATCTCGGACCACGGGTCGAGTGTGCTGTGGATGAACAACGGCGACAACACATTCACGAATCGCAACGATCTTGCCCGTCCGATCGAGATGCTCAACGGTATGGGGCTGGACTTCGGCGACATCAACCGGGACGGGCTGCTGGATTTCTACGCGACGAGCATTGTGTTCAACGCGACGGAGCTCGGGAACCAGCTGCTGATCCAGCAGCCGGACGGGCGGTTCCTCGATGTGGCGCACGAGGTCGGGGTCTGGGCCGGGTACTGGGGTTGGGGCGCCGTGATGGCGGACCTCGACCACGATCGTGATCTCGATATTGTCGAAGCGAATGGGTTTGAGAACGGTGATCTGTCCTCGCCGGCGGTGCTGTTCGAGAACAACGGCGACGCGAGCGGGTTTGTTGAGGTCGCCGAAGAGTGCGGGCTGGTGCATCGGCTCCAGGGCCGCGGCGTTGTGAAGTTCGACAGTGATAATGATGGCGACCTGGACATCGTGATCTTCACCAAGAACGGGCCGCTGAAGTACTATCGCAACGATCTGCTCACGCTGAGTGTGCCGATGCTTGCTGACCGCCACTGGGTTCGGGTCGTGCTCGATACGCGTGCGAGCGATCGTCTGGCGCCGCAAGGGGTCGGATCGACCGTGTTCGTGCGTGCTGGGGGTGAGGAGTACATGCTCCCTGTGCATTCGGGCTCGAATCACTGCTCGTCGTCACCCATCGAGGTGCACGCGGGGTTGGGGGGGTCGGCAGGGATCGACGCGGTCCGCGTCGCATGGGCGGACGGGAGTTTTACGACGATGACGGATCTTGATGCCGACCAGATCCTGCGGATCAGTGCGCCGGCGTTCCCCGCGGATATCGATGGCTCGGGGTTGGTCGACATGAATGATGTCGGCGAATATGTCTCGCGGTTCATCCAGGGTGATCTCTCTGCGGACACGACGGGCGACTGGATGCTGGACATCTTCGATGTGTTCGTGTTTATCGGGGACTATCGCGACGCGACCGGGACGTAGGCGGGCGGAT
>JAGQOC010000254.1 GCA_020427745.1 Phycisphaerales bacterium
TTATGCACGGCGACGACGGGTCGCGACGAGGCCGCCGAGACCGAGGAGCGCTGCCGACGCGGGGGTCGGGACGCCGTTGAGCTGGAGCTTGTAGCTGTTGGAGTCGCCGAACCAGCCGTCGACGGAGATGTAGTAGGTGCCTGCGGCGAGGCCAGCGACGGAGACCTGCTCGTTGTCGGAGGTCGAGGTCGAGGAGCCGAGGAGGACGGTCGCGGCGTTGTCGCCCCAGACGTAGAGGTCGATGTCGCCGTCTGCGTGGGTGAACAGGAGGTCAGCGACGAGGTCGCCACCGGCCCAGTTCAGGGTGTAGACATCGTCGCCACCGGACCAGCTGCCGCCGGAGCCGATGCCCGAGCCGCCGTTCATGTTGTCAGCGGAGCCCGAGGTGTCGCCCGAGGTGGACGAGCCGCCGGTGATGGTGGCGATGGACAGGTCGTCGAGGGTCACGCCGGCGTTAGCAGCCGAAGCGAGGCCAAGAACAGCAAGAAGTGTTGCAGCAGTCTTCATTTTAAATCTCCCTTTCTTTCATTTCTGATATCAGAAGAAACAGCCAACTGATTGATCAGGAGGAGAATACCCTGAGGGCGTATCCCGTTTCAAGACAATTGGTTCCGAATTTAAGGGAATTCCGAAGATTTCCTCGCACAACATTGTGTTTTTATTTTGTTCGGACCCATAATCAAAGTTTCTCTATTTTTCCATCCGGGGTCTTTTTTTCGGACTCATACCTTCTTTTTGGTGCATAAACGCGGTTTTGGGTGCACTATGATCGGGTATGCCCATCTTTTTCCGCTGGCTGCTCCGATTGGGGCCTGCGAATCCGATCGCGGTCCGACTGGTCCAGAACGCCTCGCGTCGGACGAAGCATTTGTACATCCGGTCTGCTTATCTTGCCGTGCTGATCCTGGTTCTGCTCTGGACGATGCTGGGGAACACCTCGGCGGGGGCCGTGAGCTATCGGGAGCTGGCGTCTTCGGGCGCGACGAGCTTTGCGTGGATCGCGTACCTGCAGGTGGCATTGATCTGTATCCTCGCGCCGGTGTTTATGGCCGGGGCGATCGCTCAAGAGGCGAACCCCAAAACATGGGACATCCTGCTCACCACCCCGATGAGCAAGCTGGAGATCGTGCTGGGGAATCTGGTGGGTCGGCTGTTCTTTGTGCTGGCGTTGTTGTTTGCTTCGCTGCCGTTGTTCGCGTTGACGCAGTTCTTTGGGGGTGTCCCCGGAGAATCGATCATCGCGAGCTATCTGGTCGCGGCGGGTGCGGCGGTGATCGTTGGGGCGCTGGCGATCGCGCTGTCGGTCTCGCGTCTGGTCGGGCAGAAGGCGGTCTTTACCTTCTACATCTCTGTGGTCAGCTACCTCGCGATCACGATCGCGATCGATGCCTGGCTCCGCACGCGGGGGATGGGCGCGGGGGTCAACGGCAACGGGGTGACCTGGATCACGGCGTTCAATCCGTTCCTCGCGCTGAGGTCCTTGCTGAGCCCCGCGGCGTATCCCACGGCTACAGCGGGGTCCTACACCGGGCTCAAGGCGATGATCCTTGAGCGACCGGCGCTCGCGTGGAATCTGGGGAGCCTGCTGCTCAGCGGGTTTTTGGTGCTTGCGAGCACGCTGACGGTCCGCTCGGGCGGGCTGCGTCAGATCACGGAGCAGCGGACGGCCAAGCGCCCGTGGTACCGCAAGATGCTCGGCTTGCCGGGGGTGGATGAGGAGCACCGGGCGCCGCGGAGTGTGTGGGCGAACCCGATCGCTTGGCGCGAGGCGGCGTCTCGGAATGCAACCTTCGGCAGGATCCTCGCACGGTGGTCGTTCATCGCGCTGGGCGCGCTGGCCGCGATCGCGATTGTGGCGATGTACCACTTCGGCGTGATCTCGATGAATGATTATCAGTTCATTATCCGCTCTGTTGTGTTTACGGAGGTGTTTGTGATCGCGCTCGTCGGGGTGAACATGGCGGCGACAGCGATCAGCGGTGAGCGCGAGGACGGGACGCTGGATCTTATTTTGACGACGCCGATCACGCCGGGGATGTATCTTGCGGGCAAGCTCCGGGGTTTGGTGAGTTATCTGTTGCCGCTGATCGCGATTCCGGTCTTCACGGTGGGGATCGCGGGGTTGTATTCGCTGCTGGGCGGGCTGGGGAAGTCGAACCTCGCGTCGTATACGCACACGCTGCCGAGCGGGGCGAGTGTTTCGGTGCCGACGGTATTGCCCGAGGCGGGGCTGCTGGCGGCGGTGGTGCTTGTGCCGTTTATCGCGTTCTGTGTGATGATCGGGCTGCACTGGTCGCTGAAATCGAAGGGGACGCTGGGCAGCGTGATCGGGACGGTCGCGGTGGTGGGTGTGGTGTCGGGGATTCTCGGGTTGTGCGGCTGGGCGAGCGGCGCGGACATGCCCGGGATCGGGCCCGCGCTGGCGACACTGAGCCCGGCGAGCCTGCTGGACGCGACGGTCGCCCCGGTGACGCGATTAGAAGAAACCGTCACGACCGGGCCGGGCGGGTTGGGAGCCGCGCGGGTCGCGATGGGCATCGGCGCGGTGGTAAGCGCGGCGATCTACATCGGGATCACCTTCGGCGTGCGCTCGGCGCTGACGCGGAACTTTGATGTGACGGTGCGGAAGCTGGCGGGGACGAACTGAAATCAGAACTGCTTGCGCATGCGGGCGGTGGGGATTTTGAGCTGGTCGCGGTATTTGGCGACGGTGCGCCTTGCGATCTCGATGCCTTTTTCGTTGAGTGCTTTGACCATCGCCTCGTCGCTGAGTGGTTTGGCCTTGTCCTCGTTGTCGACGAGTTCCTGGATCGCGGCCTTGACGGCGTTGGCGCTGACATCCTCGCCCGAGTCGGTCGCGAGCCCGCCAGAAAAGAAGCCGCGGAGGGCGACGGTGCCTCTCGGCGTCATGATGTACTTCTCGGAGACGGCGCGCGAGACGGTGGCGACATGGATGCCGAGGCGGTCGGCGATGGTCTTCATGGGCAGGGGTTTGAGGGCCTCGGGGCCGTAGTCGAAGTAGTCGCGCTGCTCGTCGACCACGGCGTTGACGACGCGGAGGAGGGTGTGCTGTCTTTGGCCCACCGCGTCGATGAGCCATTGGGCGTTGGAGAGGTTTTTGCGGAGGAAGGTGCGGTCTTCTTTGGGGACGGCTTTGTCCGCGGCCATCCTCGCGTACTCACGGTTGATCTGCACATCGGGGAGGCGTCCGTCGGTGAGGTACGCGAGGTAGCGGTCCTGTTCTTCGTCGTACTCGACGATCGCGTCGGGCGCGATCGCGTGGGGTGCGTCGTCGACAAGGCGGCGCGCTGGCGCGAGGCTGAGGCGGCGGAGGGCCTCGATTCCGGCGTTGATCTCGTCGAGCGTGAGACCGCCTTTGGCGGCGATCTTGGGGAGCTTGTTCTTCATGAGCTCCTCGAAGAACTCCGCGACGAGCGTGCGGGCGACCTCGAGGGACTCGGGGGTGAGCTTGGAATCGACATCGTCGCGGCGGGCGTCGGTGATCCGATCGCTGAGCGCGTCGATCTGGATGAGCAGGCATTCGCGTGCGTCGCGTGCGCCGACGCCGACGGGCTCGAGGAGGAGCTGGACGGCCTGGACCGCGAACTCCCAGTCGGTCTCGGTGGGCTCGATCGCTTTGATAGGCTGGGGGGCCTGGTCGGCGATGTCCTCGATGGGTGTGCGGAGGTAGCCGTCGTCGTCGAGGGCGGCGATGATGAGCCCGCCGAGCGCACGGATGCGGTCGTCGACACTGGTTAGCGCCCATTGGTCGAGGAGTTGTTCGGTAAGCGATGCAGATCGGGCGGGGGCCTGGGACATCGCGTCCATCTTGGAATCGCGATCACCCGAAGCCGCGCGCGGAGAGCGGTCGGCGTAGTCGGTGGTGCGGGACTTCGAGTCGAAGGTGTTGTCGGCGGCGTCGGGGTTGGCGGTGGTGTACTCGTCGAGCCGGGCAAAATCGGTGGTGCCGTCGGCGGAGATGTCCAGCTCGCCGGAGGACGCGGGGCGTTCGTCGTAGTCCGACGCGTCCCGGAGCGAGGGGTCGAGCTCGTTGAGCTCGAGGGTGGGGTTGGACTCGAGCTCCTGCTCGATGCGCTCGCGGAGCTCGGCGAGCGGCATCTGCAGGATCTCCAT
>JAGQOC010000255.1 GCA_020427745.1 Phycisphaerales bacterium
AGGTGCTCTATCCAGTTGAGCTACGCCCGCATTGTCGCCGCCTTGGGCGGTCGTGGGGATAGGATATCCCGCGGATCGCCCATGGCAAGTTCGGCGGGCTTTCCGGGTTGATTTCTTTCTTCCGAGGGCAATAATACAGACCCGAGGCGGGGAGTCCCGCTCGGCTTGTTATTGAGGATACAGGTACCCCATGGCTCACTCGAACTCCGCAAAGAAGCGCATCCGTCAGAACATCACCGCCCGTGCCCGCAACCGCTGGCGTATGCGGACGATGCGGGACGCCATCAAGGGCTTCGACCAGGCGATCGCCACCGGTTCCAACAACGACGCGACCACCGCCTACCGCAAGGTCGCCGCGATCATCGATCGCACCGCACAGGTCGGCGTGATCCACCGCAATCAGGCATCACGCCGCAAGAGCCGACTGAATGCACGACTCAAGAGCAAAGTGACGGGCTAACACGCTCACGCATATACGAAGTTCTGAATGCCTGTCCATCTCAAATGGACAGGCATTTTTTCTGTGTTCTCCGGGCATGGATGGATCGATGGACTCCATGCCGCAATGATCCACGCTCAGCGAGGGATGATGGCGTCGAAGAAGCACACCAAGCCGATGATCCTGCCGACGCAAACGGCACACTCCTGGAACGACGATCCGCGCGGCTACTTCACGCTCACCACCAAACCGCTGCACATCCTCGTCTTCCTCCTCCCGGTCATTCTCTACTACGAGATCGGATTGCTCGGCTGGATCGGTATCCAGGGTTCATCCTCCTCGATCGAGGCCCACCAGCTCCTCAGCCGATTCTTTCAGATCTTCGGCGTCTTCGGGCTGCACCTGCCCGCGATCGCGCTTGTGCTCACCCTGCTGCTCCAGCATCTGTTCAACCGTGATCCACTCAAGATCAAGCCCATGTTCCTGCTCGCGATGATCGCCGAGTCGGCGTTCCTGACCGGACCGCTCATCGTGCTCACCATGGTGCTCAGCCCGACCACGGGGACGCAGGCGTCGCTCGCGGCGCTGCAGGCAGGCGGAGCGGATGCGGCCGTGTTCTCCGCGGATTTCCAGCACCGTCTGATGATCGCGATCGGGGCGGGGCTCTACGAGGAGATGCTCTTCCGGCTCGTGCTGATCACGATGCTGCATTTTCTCATCACCGATGTGCTCGGGTTCAGGGACCGAGCCGGAAAAATGCTCGCGGTCTTCGGAGCCGCGTTGGCGTTCACGCTCATCCACGACCAGATCCGCCTCGCGACCGGGGGGGTCAATCTCCGATTGGCCCTGTTTATCCTCATTTCGGGGGTCTACCTCGGCACACTCTTCCTCGTCCGAGGCTTCGGCATCGCGGTGGGGGTCCACCTCATGTGGGACCTGCTCGCGGTGGTCATCCTCCCCGGATTCAGTGGTGACCGATAGATTTCTCCGATCTCGAGCGAAGCCGACACTGGCGATCTGAACACAATCTTGGTACATTCCTCCCCGGCAGGCCTGTGGGGGCCCGCGTCGGGTGTTCCATGGGGGTTTCGTGCCATGCCGGATCTGGGCTACGCATTGGACGCTCTGTACTCCGCGGGCTGGTGGCCGGGCGAGACGCAGCGGTGCGTACAGGCTCCAGACGGGCGCTGGATGCCCGAGCACGAAGAGATCCTCGGAGCCTTCGGCGAGGCGGGATATCAGATCCGTCTCCGGGTCAGCGAGGATTTCACCCATTCACGGATCGAATGGACCCGCTGGGGGGGCGTCCGGGGATCCGCGATCGGACGGGGGCGGACCGAGGCTCTGCTGATCGCGTACGCCGAGCTCCTCCGTGCGAGTCCACTCACGCCTCAGATCGGTTGACGGATCGATTTGTCGCGCTAGACTTCTCTTCGCAATCGACGGCCCCATCGTCTAGCCTGGTCCA
>JAGQOC010000256.1 GCA_020427745.1 Phycisphaerales bacterium
CCCTGCTTACGCGCAGCTTAAGCAGTTTTGAATCAGACCCCAATCACTCTCTCAATATCTTCTCCATCTTCTTCCCCTTCGCCAGCTCATCGATCACCTTGTCAAGATACCGCACCTTTCTCGTCAGTGGCGTCTCGATCTCCTCGATCCGGTACCCGCAGATCACCCCCGTGATCAGCTTCGACTTCGGGTTCAGCTTCGCGCGTTTGAAGAACTCCTTGAAGCTCACGCCGTCGTCGATCTGTTTCTGGATCGCTTTGCCGTCGAACCCGGTCAGCCAGGTGATGACCTCGTGCAGTTCGTCGACGGTGCGTCCCTTCTTCTCGACCTTCGCGACATAGTGGGGGTAGACCGAGGCGAAGGTCATCTCGGCGATGCGTCTGTCGTGCTCGGGTGTCGTGGTCGCCATCATGAAACCTCCATCAACGCGCCCCACGCACGCCGCGGCTCATGATACCGGAAGATCGCGCGACTCCCGCTCCTGTTCGGTAAACACAGCGGACGAATCCGCCGGCGACCTCCCCAAAGACCCGCCGAGAACCGGCTGGATCCCTCAAGAACACGGGGAAAACGCCCCTATGCATCTTTCCCAATAGATATGAGCCGTAACCGCATTTGTTCTTGTGCCGGCCCGCTCCCTGTGATATACAGGAATAAGTGGGGGCATCAGTCCCAAGCGTTGCACACGAAGGAGAAGAGAATGAACACCAAAGTCTTCGCAATCACAGCGATCGCTGCAATCGCAACCGCCGCCCAGGCAGACATCGCCTACAACACGCAGGAACGGTACATCAAAAAGACCGCATCCCTGTTCACCGGTTCATACAGCCAGACCCTCACCAACAACACCTTTGACGACTGGGACGCCGAACTCACCGGGGGTTTCAGCGACATCGAAGGCGGAGTGGACGCCTACGCCACCCAGACATCCTCCTTTGGTGCCAACTCCATTGTCGCGTCTGGTACGGCGGGGGGTTCCGTCGGGCCACCCGCAGGATCCAGCGCGGGCTATGGGGTTTCCCACCTCTTGGTGAGCTTCTCTCTTGCTCAAGCATCCGATTATACACTCGACTTCAGCATGCTTGGTGAGTTTGGCTATTACAGCCTCACCGGCGGATCATTGAACTTTTCCGGTGATACTTGGAGTCAAATCGATCACAATTTGTCCGGCACCCTCGCCGCAGGCGAGTATGAGTTCCTCATCGACCTCGGTACCGGTGGATCCTTTGGCAACGGCTCCTTTGACCTCAACTTCCAGATTGTTCCCACGCCGGCAAGCGTGAGCCTTCTGGGTTTGGGTTTCCTGACTGTCACGCGCCGTCGACGGGTGTGACTCAAGCCACCGGCTGGGCTTCTCCCCCGAACCGACGGAGCAGGTACAGCCCCCCGAGCACCAGCCCGGTACCCAGCCAGAGCACCCACACCGTGTGCACCGCCATCGGCAGCACGCTCAGCCCGATCCCCGCCAGCAGGGTCCCGACCTCCCGCTCGCTCTTCCCCCGGAGGAAGAGCCAAAGCCCCAGTCCGCCGACCACAAGCCCCGAAAGCAGCATTCCCGCGCTCAGATCAAGCATCAAACACCTCCGTTTCAATAGACAAAACGCTGGCTTCCACGGCCAGCGATCCTCTCTATATCACTCAAATTCGGTCTGCTTGTCTGTTTGCGAGCGAACAAGGGAGTGTTTGGGCGGAAAATTTGCAAAATAAAAATTTCGTATACACGCAATATGAAAATAAGTTATCCTGCGTCATCGGCGTTACCGGAACGCCTCATCCATCCGCGGCGAGACATCCGCCGCACTCACCGGGTCTCAAAGCAGGAATCACCAATGCTCGAACTCATCCTCGCGGCCGTCGCCGCAACAACCGTCGCCGCCAGCGCCCAGTCCTTCAATATCGAGTGGGGCACCCCCGAGACCGCGCCCCCCGCGAGCTACGGGGCTCAGGGCCTCCCCGGTGTCTGGAACACCCTCGGCTCCATGACCCCCTCCCAGCGATACAACCTCGTCGGGCTCGACGGGCAACCGATCGCCGCCGACATCATGAACATCGGGTTCGACATCATCGAATCCTTCGACAACCCAACAACCGTTGGCGATGACGCCGCCCTTCTCGACGATTGCTTCACCTCCTTCAACGACCCGATCGATGGCTGCCTCTTCATGCGGTTCCTCCAGCCCGGCGACTACCGTGTCATCATGTACGCCCTCGCCCCCGACGACGAAGCCCTCGAGAGCCGGCTCCGCATCGACCAGAACACCGAGGACCCCGAGTTCGTCGGCGGCGCCTGGTCCGGCGCCCACGAGAACGGCATCAGCTTCATGATGCAGAACGCCACCGTCGGAGATGACGGCCGCCTCGATATCCATTCCGGGCTCCTCGGCGGCAACATCCGCTCTGTTCTCAACGGGATCCAGGTCATCCGCCTCGCGGATCTCTGTGCCGCGGATCTCGATTTCAACGGCACCCTCGACATCTTCGATGT
>JAGQOC010000052.1 GCA_020427745.1 Phycisphaerales bacterium
AGATCCCAGTGGTAGAGCGTGACCCAAGGCTCGATTCCGCGTTCGAGCAGCGCGTCGATCAAGCGGTCGTAGTAGGCAAAGCCCGCCTCGTTGGGATCCCCATCCCCGTTCGGGAAGAGCCTCGACCACGAGATCGAGAAGCGATAGCCGTTGCAGCCCAGATTCCCGATGAGCTCCACATCCTGTGCGTACCGCTCGTAGGAGCCACAGGCAACCTCGCCGGTGTGTCCGTTGAATACCTTGCCCGGTGTGCCGCAGAAATCGTCCCATACACTCGGGCCCCGCCCGTCCGCTGATGCGCCCCCCTCGATCTGATACGCAGCCGAAGCCACCCCCCATGTGAAATCATTTGGAAACGGCATGTGGACAGCTCTCGAGTATGAATCAGTGAACCGGATGAAACAGTTCGTATGATACCGCCCGAACAAGGCGGATGGTCATCACAACAGAACTTCACGCGGGAGCCTCGGTCCCCGTACCGGCTCCACGGAAAAACCCAGATGCGCCAAAAAGCACACAGGCCTCTGCGGATGCAGAGGCCTGGGGGAACGAGGCGGACGGGACTCGAACCCGCAACCTCCGGCGTGACAGGCCGGGACTCTAACCAATTGAGCTACCGCCCCATGTTGTGCCTCAGGCTGGCCCAACGGGCTTTTCCTGAGAGAGACGATGGTATTCCGAGTCTCGAACTTGTCAAGCAATCTCGAGATTGAAATCGGCATCGTGGCGTTTCAACGCGTGTTTCTGCGGGCTATCGGAACCGTCGAGACCGCTTATTTCTTGAGCTCGATTCTCTTCGCATCCTGGATCTTCAGCGGGTTGCCCTCGGGCGAGACCTTCGATCCAGCGACCCAGAGCATCCCCACCGCCACGAGCATCGAGACGACCCCGAGGAACATCAACGCGGTGTATACATCGGGCCCGGCACCTTTCGAAGCGCGACCACCCGGCATCTGCATCCCAAACTGACTCATGGGAGATTCCTTTCGTGTGGAGGGCTTGTTAGCTGCCCAGCTTGCTGAGCACCTGGTCGCCCGAGCGGATCGACTGGCTGGGGACCTGATACGAGATCCGACCGACCGCGTGGTTGAGATCAACGCTCACGATCACCAGATCACCGAGGTAGGTGTTCGTGATGCCGTTGGAGCGGTGGATGTAGAGCTGGCTGTTCTCGCGGATACGGTCGTTGCTGCCGAGATTGATCTGCACGAGCGTCTCGCCCGAAGCGGGATCCGTGCGGACCTCATCGATCGAGCCCTGGATCGGGGCGCCGGCGATCTCGGTGGGGACCTGGTACCCGGTGTTCGTTGTGCCCGCGATGGAGGTGGTGTTCACCATGCCCCGGAGTTCTTCGATCTGCTCCTTGAGTGCGCGGGTGTTCTGCTCGTAGACGATGACCTGGCTCTCGAGATCGGAGAGGGTCTTCTCGAGATCGATCTTCTCGTCGCGGTAGTTCAGCTCCGCCTCGGTCAGGCGTGTGATACGGTCCTTGTACTCGTCGATGATCTTGGCCTGGGTCTCGACCGCAACACCGAGCTGGGCGATCTTCGAGGAGATCGACTCGCGGGCGGCTTCCGCCTGACGCAGCGAGATGCGGAGCTCAGAGTTCGATGCCTCGAGCCTGCGGGTGTCCGCGTCCCGGCTTGCAAGCTCATTCTGCAGGGAGCCCTTCTCCTCCTCGAGTGCCGCGGTCTGCAGAGCGTTCGCCGCTTTCTGACCCTGGAGCTCAGAGACCGCGGCGTCTGCCCGGGCCATGGCATCGCGGTAGTCGCTGACCACCCGGTCGGCGTTGACCGAGTAGGAGATCGCGAGCGCGGCCATCATGATGCTCAGCACCGCTGCAAAAAGGACGAAAACTTTGGTCAGAATATGCACAGCCTGCTCCTCGATTCACCTTCGGGGATGACACTCGATCCCGGCGACAGTACCCATGGACACGACATCCATACGCCCCGGGCAGGCACTAGTGTAGCCCGCCAAATGGGGTCCATGTGATATCACGACTCGGAACGGGTGTCAACCCGGACGCCCGCGGACAAAAATGGTCTCTTCCATACGCACCGGGCCCGGTTGGGATCCCAGAGATCCCGCCGATTCCCCTCGATCATCGGGGCCGGGCGGAGGAGCGGCGTCCGCGGTATTCGCCCAGATCCAGCACCGCCCCCGCCGCGGAAACCCGCGTCAGCACGGACGGATCACGCATCAGGGCGTCCAGCTTTTCCAGATTCTGCATCTGCCCGGTCTTGCCGTACACGCTCGCCGCCTGGGCGCGGATCACGGACTGGGCATTGTCGGCGTACTCGTCCGCAACATACCCGCCCTCGTTCAGACCCATCGAAGCGAGCGATGACGCAATCGCGAGACGGACCTCCGCGGGCATGGGCTGGTCCGACGCGCCGTTGACGAGATAGATCAGCTGGTCGATCGAGCCTCGGTCGTTGATCTGCCCGATGATCTGCACAGCGAGCGCCGTCGCTTCGAGCTCCTCGGGCCTCGACGGATACAGCGCGGCACGGATCGAGTCAATGCTCGATTCATCGCCCAGCTTGTAGAGCGCCTCGGCGATCTGCAGGCGCATCAGCTTCTGCTCGATCGCGAGCGCGTTGCGGACGGGCGTCAGGTACGCCTGCTTGAGCATGGGGATCGCGGACTCGTCGCCGAGTTCCCCGAGGATGTACGCCGCGTGCGCACGGATCCGTGTGTTCTCCCCCTCGAAGAGGATCGACGCGAGCTCGCTCGGATCGGAGTGCTCGCCCATCTTGGTCATCGCATAGATCGCCGAGGCACGGACAAAGGGCGATGGATCGCTTCTCAGACGCCCGAGTGACGGGGTGAGCGACTCGAGCGCGGCACGCCCGGCGACCATCGCGGCGACGGAGCGGACACCCTCGTTGGGATCATCCAACGCGAGCGCGACAATCGGCTCAAGACGATTGGGCTCGCCCGACAACGCCTCGATCGCGTTGGCGCGCACCTCGGGGCTCTGCGAGTTGGTCATCGTCATCAGCATCTCGACGGCGTACCCGCGGGAAGCATCGAACTCCTGCGTCGAGACCGATCGACGGATCGGCGCGGGCGATCGCTCGGCGAGCACCGGGGGGCCATCCGGCTCGATGATCGCGCCGCACCCGAGGGCTCCGAGGCCAACCCCGGTGGTGAGGAGAAGGCACAGTGCGGTTCTGGTGTTCATGCGGGCTCCGGATCGGTGGGTTAGGTCTCGGGGATCGTACCCGTATTCTCGGCATACGCCCCCGGTTTGCTTGCGGATCGCGGTTTCTTGGCGACAAACACGCCCAGAACCATCAGCACGAACACGATCCAACCGAACGCATCACCCGTCCGCCCGAAGAGGGTGGTACCCTCGGCGAGCACGACCGACGCCACAAACCCCCCGGCTTTCTGGTCCGCTCGTTCCTCCGGTCCGCCGTCCATCGCGACGAACGATGGGGAGACGATCCGCCCGCGGGCATCAATGACACCCGAGATCCCGGTGTTTGCGCATCGGACCATCGGGGTCGCGAGTTCGACGCATCGCCAGCGGGCCATCATCTCGTGGGCTCGTCGTCCGGCGGTCCAGCCGCCGAACCAGCCGTCGTTGGTCATGTTGATCATCAGTGACGCGCGGCGTTGTCCGTCCTGATACACCAGCCTGCGGCAGACGGCTGGAAGCGTCGCCTCGAAACAGATCGGGGTTGCGATCGGGACCTCGCCTTGCGCTGTCGGGATGGTCAACACGCGGGCCTCTTTGCCCGGGGAGAGCACAAAGGCCATTCCCTGCGCGCCGAACCCGAGGAGTTGTTTTTCCAGCCAGGGCCAGGCGGAGATGTAGGGCATCACCTCGCCGAACGGCGTGAGGTGCAGCTTGTCGTACCAGACCGGCTGCGGCTGTCCGTCGAGGAGGACGAACGCGCTGTTGTACATCGCATCGTGCTTGTACTCGATGCCGTCGTCCTTGAGGATGCGCATGTTGTCGTAGGCGACGGAGCCGACGATCATGGGGATCTGCAGCGACTCCTGCATCAGCAGCATCTCGTCGACGACCATCGTCGCGCCGATCGCGTCCGGGAGATCGAGATCCATCGCGTCGTTGGGATGCTTGGGCCTGAGGCTCCACGCGACACCCGCCTCGCGTTCGGCGTTCAGCGACGCGGGGTCCAGCGTCCATCCCGGGACAAAGCCCTCGGGCCAGACGATGACCTCGGGGGTTGGTTCGAGCCGGGCAACCCGGTAGGTCAGGTTGCGGAGCTGGATCCAGTCGCTCACCCGCTGACGGGTGGTCCAGTCCATCCGGTTGTCCTGGGGCACATTGGGCTGGACCACGCCGACTTGGAAGACTTGCTGATTGGTGCTCGGTGTGATCGGAACCTGATATGTCGCTCCACACAACGCGAGCCAGATGGCCAGGCCGATCGCAACGGATATGCAGGGCTTCCATGAGCGAGGGCGGAAGACGAACATCAAAGCCCCTGCGCCGATCATGCAGACCAGCAACGAGACAAGATACACCCCCCCGATCGATGCGGGGGCGGCGAGCATCCCATCGAGCGGGTCGATCATCGGGTGCCCGATGAAGTACCAGGGGTACCCGGTCCAGATGACAACGCCTCGGGCAAACTCGATCCCGACCCAGACCACCGGCAGCACGAGCGTGGCGTGCCCCCACCGCTGCACCGCCCGGCTCCCGAACCAGACGAACACCCAGGTGTACAGCGACAGAAAAACAACGAGCGGGTAGAGCCCGAGCTGCGAGATCCCGCCGATCCATTGGTGCAGCCACCACCACGCGGGCACCATCCCGATCGCGGCGTACAGCCCCGCACGCCTTGCGGGGATCACGGGGTGCATCGCGAGCAGGAACAGTGGCAGCGGCGCGAGAAACACACACCCCCAGAACCCGATCGGCGGGAACGAGCAGATAAACAGCAACCCGGAAATCAAGCCGAGCAGGAGCGCGCGGAGCTTCGGGCGATCGGAGCCCAGATGGGCGAGAAGGGATGGCGTTGGATCCGCTTGGGTCACATCCCAGCGTAGTCAATCAGACGCGCGAGTTCGCTGCGGAGCTCGTGGCGGTGCACCACCCGGTCGATCATGCCCTTCTCCCGGAGGAACTCCGAACGCTGGAACCCCTCGGGGAGATCCTGGCGGATGGTCTGGCGGATGACGCGCGGGCCGGCGAAGCCGATGAGTGCCTTGGGCTCGGCGAGGTGGAAGTCGCCGAGCATCGCGAAGGACGCCGTGACGCCGCCGGTCGTCGGGTCGGTCATCACGGAGATGAACAGCCCGCCCGCATCGTCGTAGCGTGCGAGGGCAGCGGAGGTCTTGGCCATCTGCATCAGGCTCAGCGCGGCTTCCTGCATACGGGCACCGCCCGAGCAGGACACGATGATGAGCGGGAGTTTCTTCTCGGTCGCGTGCTCGATCGCGCGGGTGAGCACCTCGCCGACGACGGAGCCCATCGAGCCCATCATGAAGGTCAGGTCCATGCACGCGAGGACCGCGGCGCGGCCCTTAATAAAGACCTCGCCCGCCTGACAGCCGTCGGTCTGTCCTGTGCGTTGCTGCTCGCGTTTGATGCGTTCCGGATAGGACTTGAGATCGGTGAAGCTCAGCGGATCACCGGACTGGAGCCCTGTGAACAGGGGCACAAAGGTGTCCGGGTCCGCGAGCTGGCTGATCCGCTCTGCCGCGGAGATCCGGAAATGGTGCTCGCACTCGGGGCATACATGCTGATTGGATTCCATCTGACGCCGATAGATCATCTGGGCGCACGACGGGCAGCGGAGCCAGAGCCCCTCCGGGACAGATCGTCGGCTTGCAGGTTTGGTGTCGGTCCAGGTGCGTGCGGCGGGGGCGGGTGCTTGGGTCGCGGCTTGCGTCATGGGGACATCCTTGGGATTCGGCATGGGGAACTGTACGCCGGAGATCGTATCTTTGCAGATTTCTCAGGCGCTCGCCCGGATCCGTTGCGAAAACGAACCGATCCGCTCGCTCGAGAGCTCGATCGTCTCCACCGTTATCGGCGCTTCGAGCGATTCCCAAACATCAATCGTGTCCGAACCCATCATCCATCCCCGCAACAGGGCCCAGGCGAGCGGGCGGAGCACTACCGCAACGACCGGATGATCTCCCTTGGACTTGCTGAGCCCCTTGATCAGACTCGAGACGAGCCGATCCTGAGCCTCAGTCATGGTTTCGCCCTCCGGCGGGGTGATCCGCATGGGCGAATCGGCCCACTCGCGGTAGGCTGTCTTGCAGCGTTCTTCAAGTTCTGTTGCGAGCACGCCCTCCCAGAGCCCGAGCCCGACATTGCACAGCCCGTCGAGCTCGCGGATCTTGGCGTCGTGCCCGTGATTGAGGATGGCGGACGCCTTGAGGGCGGCCTCTTCGGAAGAGGTCAGAATCGATGAAATCTTCGGAGATTCCGCGGAATCCACGGATGCTCTGATCGCGTCACGGAACTGCTGCTCGCCTTGTGTGCTCATTGGGAGATCGGTTCCGCCGATCAGCCGGCCTGATTCGTCCCAGTCGGTCGGGCCGGTGCGAACGAGCACGATGGTGTATCCGGTTGGTTTGCCCATCCAGAGATCTCCGGCGTGGCGAGCCACGCAGTCAGCACCCCACTCCGGTATCGACCGGATCGGAATGCAGGGCGGAGTGTAGCAGATCCAAAGTACATTACGATCGAGGAAAACACTCAAAATTGACTATTTGTTTGTATTTTGATCGTATAAACAAGCGTTATCGAACCCGCGGATCGCGGAGACGCTCGATAATCGAGCCCCAGTCCGCCCGGGGCTTGCCGAAGATTGCGGAGCCCGCGACGAGTGTATCCACACCGGCATCCAACGCCTGGTGGGCGGTTGCGAGCCCGATGCCGCCGTCAATCTCAAGGCGTTGATGCGGCTGGAGTTGCGGCTTGATCCACTCTGCTTTTTCGAGCACTTCCGGGATGAACGCCTGCCCACCGAAGCCCGGGTGGACACTCATAACAAGGTAAAGATCGAAGGCCTCGAGCGTGCCCATCAGCATCCGCTGGTCGGTGGGCGGGTTGATGACAATCCCCGGCCGGCAGCCGAGTTCGCGGACCTCGCCGGCGAGATCGATCGCGTGCTGGGCGGACTCAACGACCTCGATGTGGAAGCTGATCAGGTTCGCCCCGTTGTCCGCGAACGGTTTGAAGTACGCCTGGGGGTCGGTCACCATCAGGTGGACATCGAGGAAGGCGTCCGGGCAGGCGCTCCGCACCGCGCCGCAAACAGCCGGGCCCATCGAGAGGTTGGGGACGAAGTGCCCGTCCATGATGTCCACATGCAGCAGATCCGCCCCGGCGTCCATCGCGGCGCGGCAGTCGTCACCCAGATTCGCGAAATCTGCGGCAAGAATTGATGGGGCAATCAGCGGCAGCGTCGGTGGATTGGTGCAGGGATCAATCATGTGCGGACTCTAGTGCTTCGGGACGCCGGTGGTTGTAGGATCCAACAACACATTTTCCGGGGAAAACCATGTCCGCAGCCACACTTCCTGACACACTGACCCAGCAGCTCCGCGCGATCGGCCAATCCCACTTGGTCGGCCACGCCGCGACACTCGATGGAGCATCGCACGATGCGTTTCTCGCACAGCTTGAATCGTTCGATCTCATCTCGCTTGGCAACTACATTGATGAGTACGGCAGCAGCTATACCCCCCCGCCACCGCCCGCGTCGATCGAGCCGGCAAGCTGCTACACGCTCGGCGGGGATTGGGATGTCAATACTTACAGGGCAAAGGGAGAAGAGCTCATTCGCGCGGGCAAGATCGCGTGCTTCACCGTTGCGGGCGGGCAGGGCTCTCGGCTCGGGTATGACGGGCCGAAGGGCTGCTTTGCGACTTCGTGTGTGAACGGCAAGCCGTTGTTCCAGCTGTTTGCGGAATCGATCTTCAAGGCGCAGGAGAAATATGGGTGCGTGATCCCGTGGGCGATCATGACCTCGCCGCTCAATCACGATGCGACGGTCGGGTTCTTTGAATCCAATGATTGTTTCGGGCTCGATCGCGGGCAGATCATGTTCTTCGAGCAGGGCGTGATGCCGAGCTTTGATCTCGCGACCGGGCGATTGTTGCTTGCCGAGCCGGGCGTGCTCGCGACCAACCCCGATGGGCATGGTGGCGCGTACAAGGCCCTCAAGGTCTCGGGTGCGTTGGACGCGATGCGGGCCAAGGGTGTTGAGCAGCTGAGCTATTTCCAGGTCGACAACCCGCACGCGAGGATTATCGATCCGGTGTTCTTCGGGTTGCACGCGTTCGCGCCGGATTCGTCCGGGCAGATGAGCTCGAAGATGGTTGCCAAGGCATCGTGGGATGAAAAGGTCGGCGTGTTCTGCAGCGTCAACGGACGGACAGAGATCATCGAGTATTCCGACCTGCCCGAGGACCTCGCCAAGCGGACCGGGGCAAATGGAAAGCTCGCGTTCAACGCGGGGTCGATCGCGATCCACGCGATCAGTCTCGCGTTTATTGAGCAGATGGTCTCGGACCCGAAGTACGCGCTGCCCTTCCACCGGGCGCACAAGAAGGTCGCGTTCGTTGATCCCACCAGTGGTGAATCGCTCTCCCCGGATGCGCCCAACGCGATCAAGCTCGAACGCTTCGTCTTCGACGGCATCAAGCTCGCGGACCAATCGATCGTTGTCGAGACCGACCGGGTCGAGGAGTTCGCGCCGGTCAAGAACGCAACGGGCGCGGACTCGATCGGGTCGTCCAAGCTCCTCCAGACGGAGCGTGCAGCCCGGTGGCTGGAGTCGATCGGCGTGTCGATCCCCCGCAAGGCCGACGGCTCGGTGGACGCGGTGATCGAGATCTCGCCGCTCAGCGCGATCGAGCCGGGGGATCTTGAGGCGATTGATCTGCCGACCGCGATCGAGCCCGGCTCGACGGTGGTGCTCTGATGGACCCAAGATTCCTCAAGCTGCCCAAGTCCCTCCAGGAGCGATCCGAAACAATCCGGATCGGCGAGGTCCCGGCGTTGATCGCCCGGCCGGAGAGTGATGGCCCGGTCCCCGCAGTGATCTGGATGCACGGACGAACGGTGTACAAAGAACTGGATCCGGGGCGGTATCAGCGGTGGATCCGTTCGGGGATCGCGGCGGTCGCGCTCGATCTCCCGGGGCACGGCGAGCGGTACATCGAGGAGTACCACGCCCCCAACAGAACGGTTGATCTCATCGCCCAGGGCGTGGGAGAGATCGACTCGGTGGTGGAGTGGATGCGCGATGAAGGCGGGTTCGATATGGAGCGGATCGCGATCGGGGGCATGTCCGCGGGGGGAATGGTCACGCTGAGCCGACTCTGCAACCCGCACCCGTTCGTCGCGGCGTGCGTCGAGGGCACCACCGGGAATCTGCACGAGCTCTACTTTCCAAGCAACGGCGAACCCGGGCGCGGGTGGCTCGTCGAGCACGACGAAGACAAGGTCGACAGAGTCGACCCGATGCAGCACATGGGCGGGTTCCGCCCGATCCCCCTGTTGGCGCTGCACAATGAAGGAGACGAGCTGGTCCCGATCTCGGTGCAGCGTTCGTTCCTCGACGCGCTCCGCGGGCACTACATCGAACGCTGTGCGGACCCGGGGCTGATCGAGCTGCACAGCTTCACGGACACCGGTGCCCCGCAGGAGCACGCCGGGTTCGGGCGTCGTGCGAACGACGCGAAGAACCTTCAGCTGGAGTTTCTCCGACGTGTCTTCGGTCTCGATGCGTTCGAGGCGGACAACACATGATTCGGGTATCGTGATCCCATGCGATGGCCTCCCCCATTCCGATCGCTCCCCGATCCGCGTTCTGTCTGGGCGTGGGGCATGTACGACCTCGCGAACCAGTCGTTCACGCTGCTGATTATCACGCTGCTGTTCCCGATCTATTTCAAGGACATCGCCGTCGGCGACCCTCAGAAGGGGGATTCGCTGTGGTCGATGGGCGCGTCGGGGTCGCTGTTCCTTGTCGTGCTGCTCTCGCCGATTGTCGGCGCCTACACGGATCGGCATCGGAAACGCAAGATCGTCCTCGTCGGGACGGGTCTGTGCTGCGTGCTGCTCACGGCGATGCTCGTGCTCGTCCAACCCGGCGCGTGGTGGATCGGGCTGGCGATCTTCATCCCCGCGAACATCATGTACCAGCTCGGCGAAAACATGCTCGCGAGCTTCCTGCCCGGGATCTCCACGCCCCGCACGATCGGGAGGATCTCCGCGATCGGATGGACGATGGGCTACATCGGCGGGTTGCTGCTGCTCGCGGTCGTCGCGGTCGGCGCAAAGCTTCTCGGATGGAAGGACCCGTCGCAATGGCGCCCGTTCTTCCTGATCGCCGCGCTCTGGTTCGCGATCGGCATGATCCCAACGGCGATCTTCGTAAAGGAACCCGACGCCACACGCCTGCCCGGAGCGCCGGCTTCCGCGGGCGATCGCGTTCGGCTCGCGATCTTGCACCTCAAAAACCACCGACAGCTCATCCGGTTCCTGGTGTCGTTCTTTGTGTATGGGTTTGGTGTGCAGACCATGATTATGTTCGCCGCCATCCTCGCGGCCGACTTCGGGATCGAGGGGAACAGGCTCATCCTTTTCACGCTCCAGCTGACCGTCACCGCGGGTGCTACGGCGATCGTCGTCGCCAAGTTTCAGGACAGGCTCGGTATCCGTACGACGATCCTTAGCTTCCTCGCTGTCTGGATCGTGTCCTGCGGGGCGTTGCTGGCCGTGAAGCTGATCATCCCGATCAATCCCCCGGAGTGGATCTTCTGGGCGATCGGCAACGGGATCGGCGTCGGGCTCGGGGGGATCGGGACCGCGAGCCGATCGGTGGTCGGGTTCTTCGCACCCAAGCACCGGACGGCGGAGTTCTTCGGGTTCTGGGGGATGAGCTACAAGCTCGCGGGCGCGATCGGGGTGCTCTCGTTCGGGCAGGTGAAGGCGTGGATCGGGGACGCCGCGGCGCTCGGGCTGCTTACCTCGTTCTTCGTGCTTGGGCTTGTACTGTTCCTCCGGGTAGACCTTCGCAGCGGGCGGCGCGAGGCGATGCGGGCGGAGCGAGCCCACAGGGTGATCGTGCATCGAGGCGACTAGGATTCGTCTATGAGTTCAACCGCCGCGACCAACGAGCCGACCCCGAACGCACGCATCGGTGATGTGCCCAACGCCAACGGGTGGTTCGGCAACTGCGGCGGGGTGTTCGTGCCCGAGACGCTCGTCGCAGCGCTCGACCAGCTCATCGAGGTCTACGACAAGGCGTGCCAGGACAAACAGTTCTGGGATCGGCTCAACGATCTCAATCGGCTGTATGTCGGACGCCCGACGCCGCTCTATCGCGCGGGTGGGCTGACCCGGCGGGCGCGGAATATGAACGACGACAAGGAACTCGGCGCGACCATCTATCTCAAACGCGAGGACCTCGCCCACACCGGCGCCCACAAGATCAACAACACGCTGGGCCAAGTGCTGCTCGCCCGCCGCATGGGCAAGACCCG
>JAGQOC010000053.1 GCA_020427745.1 Phycisphaerales bacterium
AGTTCTTCGACAGGATCGTGATCCCCCGCTCACGCTCGAGGTCGTTGGAATCGAGGATCAGCCCGTGCTGCCCACCCTCCAGCTTCTCGAGCTCGCCGGCGCGAAAGTTTCCGGACTGCTTGAGCAGGTTGTCGACGAGCGTTGTTTTTCCGTGGTCAACATGCGCGATGATCGCGACATTGCGGAGAGAGGCGACGGGCGTTTCGGTGGATACTTGCGGCATTCGGTGCTCCGGTCCCCGCAGCACGCGGGGCAGGAAGTCTAGCACCGATCGACAGAAACAACGCATTCCCGGCGTTCTCGGACACAAACACCCTTCACTCCCCGCCCCCGTCGGCACAAACCGAACCGCTCGCTACCTCGGGCCCGCAGATCGCTGGCACCGGATCCCACGCGTGTCATGCTCTACCCGGTGGCGGGCGAGCCCCGCCGCGATTCCATTGCTCCGGGTCCGCCCGGCGACAACAGAAGAAAGAGAGACCCTGCCATGCGTACGGATATGCATCGGCGCACGCTCCTCCTGTGCGCACCGACCCTCACACTCCTGCTCAACGCCGCCCCGGCACTCGGCGATATCATCTACTCTGAAAACTTTGAGCACGAATCCCTCCTCACCCAGTACACCGGGAACCTCACCACCTCCTCGCTCGCCGCCCCCTTCGGGAACTTCCTCGGACGCTTCGGGAACGAGACCGTCCGCCTCCGGCTCGAATCCGAAATCACCGGCAACGGCAACGCACCCTCCCCGCACCCCTACGACATCACCCCGATCCACGATCACCTCGACAACGGGATCCCCCAGCTCGACCAGAGCGGCGGCACGGGTTCGCAGGGGAGCCCACCCCTCGGGGACAACCCCGCACTCAATGTCTCCGACACCGGAGGCACAAACGATGGGCTCTACCAACCAGGGACCTACTCGCTCACCTTTGACCTCTACCTCTTCGATTCCTGGGACTTTGATTGGGCCCACGGCCCGGACTCGTTCGCCGTCGAGGTCAACGGGCAGCGGCTCTTCGACGAGCTCCTCACCACCCACGACGCGTCATACAACTTCCGTCCCCCGGACGAAGCGCCCGGGACGAGCGCCGTCAACTCCCGCTGGTACGACATGATCTACCGGGACATCGAGATCGTGTTCACGATGAGCGAACCGACCGACCATCTCGATTTTTCGTTCATCGGCACACTCAACCAGGACCTCAACGATGAGAGCTGGGGGATCGATAACATCCGTGTTGCTTTCAACTCCCGCAGCGCCGCCGTCCCTTCACCCGGAGGCCTTGCGCTGCTCGGGAGCGGGCTTGCACTCGGCTGCAAACGCAGACGCAAAGACTAACGCGGCTGCCCGAGCTGCCCACGCGGTGGGTTGCTGTTCCAACGGATCTGGGCTGTCCCGTGGACGCCGAAGGACGCACGCCGGAGCTCCCACGACGCCCGTTCGACCGAATCGAGCAACCCCGAGAGCACCCCGCCCCGCCCGCCGAAGAGTAACGGCGCGACACCACTCGGGCGCAAGACCCCACGCGAGATAACCGTGCTCCGATCGTTGAACTGTTCGATTGCGTCCACCGTGTCCGCGGCTTCCCGGATCCACCGGACTCGTCCGCTTGTGTTTGCACCCCGCGTGCCGATAGCGAAGATCATCTGCCCGGCGTGCGCCCCGTTCCGGCTCACCCAGGAACACTGCACCGAGTCGCCCATCCATTGCCCCGGCGTCCCGCCCTTGGTCGCTCTCGCCTGCGTGCGGATCGCGTTCGGGAAACGCCCGCCATACTCCGGCGCGAGCCCGCTCTCTGGATCTTGGAACAGCATCTCCATGCGTTGATCAACGCCGGCTGCCCCCCGGAGCTCATCGTCCCCAGAGATTCCGGTCAGCACGGTGGTCACGAGACTCTGGATCCCTGTCCCCTGCTCGTCCGCATCGCGTGAGACCACCACGAGCGAGCCCCCCCCATCGGACGCTCCGGCGTGCAAGGAGAGCCCGAAAGAGCCGGGGCTCGCCTCGAAATCAACCGCAGCGGTATTCGCCATTGCGAACAGCGCATCACCCCCCACCGCTTCGAAGATCGCGACCGGGGCCCCATGCTCCGGGAGTTCGAGATCCAGATCCGAAGCGACTGCCAGCGTCCAATCATCTCCCTCGGTGCGGATCACGAGGCTCAGCACCGGGTGGTCCTCAGACCCCTGGGCTTCCGTGCTCGGCGCAAACCGGTCGATCACCAGCACACCCGCGCCGACCCACCCCGGGTCGACGCGTCCGGTGATCTTCGAAGCATGCTTGCCGAGCGTTGAAGCTTTCGCTGGCTCGAACGCCGCGATGGAGTCGAGCACGCGGTCGAGCAAGCCGACGCCCCCTCTCGGCGAGAGGATAATCCGGGTTGCCTGCGCGCCCACGCCCTCGACAATCACAAGCTGGAAACGCCCCTGCTCGATCGAGTACACCGGACGGCCCTGATGAATCCTTCTGGGGATCGGCTTGAGCTGCTTGCGGACACGGCGTACGAACGAGTCATCAACCTCCGCGGAGAGGACCCAGCGATCGTCCGCGGCCGCAAGCAGCATCAACGGGTTCGCTGCCGCGTCGCCCATCCGATCCCAGAGCACAACAACGCGCCGGCTCAGCAGCGCACGGATCCCCTCATCCGGGGTCATCTGGAACGATTCTGCGAGCGCCGCCCACGCTCGCTCTGTTTCTGTGAACATCCCCATCGCCGCGAGCTTCCCGCGAGCGACCACGCCCCGCTCACCGAGAAGCACACGCTCGGCGGGGTTGTCCAGCACGATCACCGCGTCCACATCATCTGGGTACGCGCTGATTGTTTCCCAAGGGGATTCATCCGCGCGGACAACAGAGCAGATCAGCACACACAGCAGCACGATGGACGAGCTACGAAACAAGGCTGATCCCCACAGATTCACGGCAACTCGATGGTCTTCGTCTGCAGAAGCGGACGCACCTCGGGTTCCTCCCCGACGACCCCTCCGAGCAGGTCGGGCATCGCCCACGAGCGTGACCAAGAAACGGTCTGCGTCTGACCACTCCGCACACCGATCAACCGATCCGCGTCCGCGGACCGCGGCACAAAGATCATGTATCCCGACGGGAGACTGACCACTTGGAACTGCCCCGAAACAGATCGTTCCGGGAAACCCGACGAATCGAGTCCCACCGAATACGAAAACCCTTTGCGCCCAGGAGCCGAGAGCTCGCTCAATGCGCGGGGCACAATCGATGCCCGCGCCACCTGAACCTCTTCGCGGATGCACTCCTCGACACGCCCCGCGTCGATCTCGACGGCCTGGGCAACATCGCGAACGGGTGTATCCTGCGCCCCGATCGTTGTCAGCCGCGGGTACAGACGCTGAAGGCCCGCGACGCACATCAGCGAGAGGAGCAACGCCGCGGCGATCCCCATCCGCCCGTTGCGGACAAGCCGCTGCCAGGACGACGGGATGAACCGGCTTGATCGGTCGAGCTCACCAAGCACAGCGCTCGCGAAATCGGGCGCGTCCACCTCCGAACGGAGCGCGCGGATCGCGTCTGCGGTCTCGAGCAGCTCGGCGTGACGGGTCTTGTCGTACTTGAGCGCGTCGGCGATCTCACGCTGCATGTCGTCGGACACCTCGCCGTCGAGCGCGGCGTGGATCAACGACTCCGGGATACGCCCCGGCGCGTCGTCGTGGTCACGCCCCCCGCTCACGGCATCACCCCCGCGAGCTGCTCACTGAGCTTGTTGTTGTCCTTGAACAGCACACGCAGACGCTTGCGCCCGCGGTGCAGATGGCTCTTGACCGTGCCCTCGGGCATGTCGAGGTGGGCGGAGATCAACGCGATCGGCCAATCCTGCTGGTGGAACAGCACGATGATCTCGCGTTGCTCATCCGTCAACGCCATCAATGCCTTCTGGATCGCGTCGCGCTGCACGCTCTGACGCTCGGTCGCGTACATCGATGAATCCGGACGCGACGCGTCGACACCCATCGCACCGACAAAGTCCGAGTCATACGCCGGTCGGGATTTCGCCATCGCGTTGAGGTACAGCCTTCGGGCGATCGTGAACAACCAGGTCGAGAACCGGAACCGGAAATCAAACCGGTGGAGGTTGTTGAGCACCCGGACGAAGGCCTCCTGTACCACATCCTCGGCGAGGTCCGGGCGACCGGACATCCGCAGGATGTAGGCGTACACCGACCGCTGGTGCCCGCGGATGAGATCGCCCGCGGCCGCGCGGTCGCCCGCGATGGCACGCTCGATCAGATCACGCTCGACTCCACGATCCATGAAAAATCCTCATCGGCGACCCGCCGCCGAACTGTCCACACGGACAATATACCACCCCCACCGCCGACAGTTGCGAGAAATCCGCGAACTCACAACCCGATCATTCTCCAAAAAGCAACAGGCCCGGTCACCCGGGCCCGCCGCGACGGCTCATGAGAAGAAAGAGGAAATCGCACGCCCTTGGTACGCCCCAAGGGTTTGGTTTGTTCACGCGGCTTTCTTGGCCGGTGCAGTTTTTCTGGTCCGCCCCACGGTCCGCTGGTCGGGGGTCGCCCGGATATCGGACTCGTCGATCAGCGAGTCGACCAACTCGAGCGGGTGGGCCGCCCAGAGGTCCGCGCCGATCTCTTCCGCGAGCCCCTCGGCCCGGTTGAACACCCCGCCGCCGACGACGATCTGCGTGTGCGGGCATGCGCCGATCTCGTGGAGCGTGTCGATCAGCACCCGGATGTCGGGCAGATCGCAGGGCTCCGAGCAGAACATCAGCAACGCGTCCGGCTGGGTCTGGTGCACGATCTCGCGGACCTCGTCCATCGGCAGCGAACCACCGGCGAAGCGGACGGTAAAACCGGCGGCTTCGAGCAGATCGACTGCCATCTGCCCACCGAGCTCCGAGCCCTCGGAAGGACCACAGCAGGCGAAGATCGTCCGACCGACCGGGGCGGCGTCGGATGCTTCGAGCAGCTCACGCGAGCACTGGTCCACGAGCACCCGCATCAGACGCGTCGCCATGTTGTGCGCCATATTGCTGAGCTTGTCCTCGCGGTGCAGCTTCTCGATCATCTCGTAGGTGGGCCAGAAGAGATCGGTGAGCATCAGCTCGGGGGTGACATTGTTTGCGGCCTGCTCTTCGACAATCTGACGGGCCTGGGCACGGTTGCCAGAGATAAGGGCTTCAAACAAACGCTCGGTCAGGATCTCAACGCTCATGATCTAACTCCGGTGGATTCGGTTCGGTGTGCCCAACGGGCGGGGGAGAGACGCAACACACACGACGCATGTTGGTGAGCACTGAGTATCGATCACACGCCCCCACCGCCGAGAGGACATGCTGATCCGGGGCGCACGGATTGCTCGATCGCCGTTTTTACGATGGAATCCGTGTTTTTCTGGGACCCACACCGACCAAGCGTCCGAGAACGATCTTCGCCTGTCGGGAGTTTTCCCGCGAGATCCGTCCGGGTCAGCGGGTGCCGACGGTGCAGTTGCAGATCCCCATGCTCATCGAGACGGATCGCAGATCCGTGAACCCCGCCTCGGCGAGCTTCGATTCCATCTCGTCGCGTGTATAAAAGGTCGCCACGCTCTTGGGGAGGTACCGGTACGCCCCCGACCGGTCTCCCGAGATCCAGGTCGCGGTGCGGGGCATGATTGTGCCGCAGTAGAAATCATTGAACCAACGCATCGGCCCGAAGCTCGGCACGCCGAACTCCAGCACGACCACCCGCCCGCCGGGACGCAGCACGCGGGCGAACTCGCCCATCGCTCTCTGTGGATCCTGCACATTGCGGATGCCGAACGCGATCGAGAGTACATCGAACGAGTCGTCATCGAATGCGAGATTCTGCACATCGCCCTGCTGATACTCGATGCGTGTGCGCACGCCCTCGTGGAGCCTTGTCTGCTTCTGCACCGCGATGTCGAGCATCGCGGGCGTGAAGTCCACGCCGATCACCTCACTCGCTCTCGATCGTTTCGCGAACGCCTGGGTGAGATCCCCGGTGCCGCAGGCAACATCGAGGACACGCTCGCCCGGCTTGACCCGTGCGAGTTTGACGGCTTTTCGTCGCCACATCTCGTCCTGCCAGAGCGAATGCACCCGGTTGTTGAGGTCGTACGACCGCGCGATCGCGGAGAACATCGCCCGGACCTTGTCGTGCTTCTGGGCGTTGTCGTGGACGGAATCGAGCTCCGGAGTATCCCACGCGGGTTTTTGCCCGCCGGGGGTTCCGCTTCTGGGTTCTTGCGTCGTAGGCTTGGGGTGGTGCTGCAGGTCGGGCATGAACCGGATCCTAGACCGCGGCCCCGAAGGAATGAACCGAAAGGAATCGCCATGCGTTGCTCCAACCGTTCGCTCGCCCCGCTGATCGCTGCCCTGCTCCCCGTGCTGTTCGCCCTTACCGGGTGCACGACAAATCCCGCAACGGGCGCCAAGAGCTTCACACTGCTGTCGTGGGAAGAGGAAAAGCAGATGGGCGCCCAGGCCGCGGCGGGGCTCGCCGAACAGTTCGGCGGCGAGGTCGGCGACACGATCTCATCGGACTATGTCCGCGAGGTCGGGCAGAAGCTTCTGACCGGGATCGAGCCGGGCGTACCCGACCTGGACTGGGAGTTCACCCTGCTCAACGACGACCTCATCAACGCGTTCGCGCTCCCGGGGGGCAAGGTCTACATCACCCGCGGGCTCGCGGAGAAGCTCGAGAACGAAGCGGAGATGGCCGGTGTCCTCGGGCACGAGATCGGGCATGTCACGGCACGCCACGGCAACCAGCGGATCAGCAAGCAGATCGGGTTCAACGCTGTGCTCGGCGCCGCCGCGGTCGTCGTGGGCACCTCGTCCTCGGATTCCGATCTCCGCAAATATGGGCAGGTCGGCCTGCCCGCGATGGCGATCGGCGGCAATGTGGTCCTGCTCAAGTACGGACGCGACGAGGAATCCCAGGCCGACATGCTCGGGCTCCGATACATGTCCCGCGCCGGGTACGACCCGATCGCGCAGCAACGCGTGATGGAGGTCCTCCTCGAGGCCTCCCAGGGCGGTGCACGCCAGCCCGAGTGGCTCTCGACGCACCCCTACCCCGAGACACGCATCGAGCGGGTCAAGGCACTGCTCCGCGAGCAGTACCCCGACCGGGCGAACAACCCGAACTACGAACTTTACGCGGCGCGGTACAAATCCCGGATGCTCGATCGGCTCGCAACGCTGCCGCCTCCGCCGAAGACACAAGCCGACGGCAACTGATCGGAGCCTTATTCTCCGCGCCAGAACCGTTCCCAGTTCCCGTGCGCAAAGCCCGCGATGTCCGTATCGCTCCAGCCCGCATCGCGGAGCGCCTCAGCGAGAATCACCAGATCGCTCGGAGAGTTGATCCCCTCGGGCAGACCGTCCGCACCGAACCCGCCATCCATGTCCGAGCCGAGCCCGATGCACGCCCGCGAGTCCGCGATGGCGCAGACATGCTCGATGTGGCGCACGCAATCTCCGATCTTCGCGCGGTCCGGTTTCTTCAGCCCCGGCGTGATGAAGTCCCCGAGGAGATTGAACCCGATCACGCCGCCGCGTCGGCAGATCTCGGCGATCGTCGCGTCGGACAGATGACGCTGGCTGATGCGCGAATCCGGGTCACCCATCAACACCCGGCTGTTGGAATGCGAAGCGATCACGATCCGGTCGGTGAGCCCAAGCAACTCATCGGTCGCACGCTGCGAGAGATGCGAGAGATCGTGGACAACACCCAGTTCATCCATGCGCCTTGCGAGCGCCCGCCCGAGGTCTGTCAGCCCGTTGCCGGGTTTGGTGTGATCCGTCCCGTTCCCCCCGGCGTAGCGTGACTGGTTCGACCACGCCATCCCGATCGCGACGACCCCGCCCTCGACCCAATGGTCCAGCTCGTCGGGGTCCGCGATCGGGTCGGCGCACTCGACGAGCACACCGAGCCGCAGCGGCGCGCCGTTGGATTCCCGCGTCTGCCCACGCATCGGCATCCGGTCGATCACGCCCGCCTCGAACCATGACTTATAAAGCAGCAGCTGCCGCATCCCCGCGCGGTACGCGGCGTCCGCATCGCCGAACGGGTAGGTGAACGCTCCGGTCTCCGCGTCCGGGTCATTGGGATCAATCCCCTCCGTAAAGACCGTGCCCAGACACCCGGTGACCTTGCCCTCATTCAGGCTCGGGAGCGTGACGGCCGCGGGCTGGTAGCGACCCCGGCAGTCATCGAGCCCGGCGTGCATGTCCCGCCCGTGCTCGGCGAGGTACGCCAGATCCAGATGTGCGTCGAACCAGTGCATGCGTTTCTCCAAGAAAAAATCCCGGGTACCCGGGATCATAGTGGTCCTGTCTGAGCGAGTATTTAGTACTCGAGTGCGCGGTCGAGGGTCTTGGCCTCGGCGACCCATTTCTCGACCTCCGCGCCCGTCGGCACGCGCCGGCAGAGCTTCTTGGCGTCGTTGACCTCGACCATCTTCGCGGCCAGGTTCTCCGGCTTGCGCTGGGCGAGCTCGGGGACGGTGTCCACACCGGATGCCTCCAGGAGTTCGGCGAACTCGGATCCGACACCGTTGATGCGGTAGAGGTCGACCATATTGGCCCACTTGAGGATGTGGGTCTCGGAGATCCCGCTCTTCTCGGCCAGCGCCGCGCGGTCCTTCTTGGTCTTGCAGGCCTTGAGCAGACCGTCGGTGTTGTTGATGCCCGCGTTGCGGAGCTTCTCGCCGTAGCTCGGACCGATGCCCTCGACATCTTCGATCTTGTAGTTCGCCATATTCATCTCCTCTTTCGGTGTGAATGTGAGTGTCCCACGGAATGATATCGCGGGTTTGCCCCCATCTCCACCACACGAACCGGGCTGAAACCGGTACACTCCGTTGCCGAATGAGACTCCACCCCGAAGCCACATCCCCGGAAGGTATCCACATGCCCACGAACCCGATCCGGCAATCCAGCCCGTCCGCCCGCGAGGGCAAGGTGCTCGCGGGGTGCCTGATCGCGCTCGGCGTCGCGATTGTCCTCGCGGTGATCGCAACCGTCATCCTCTTTCAATACCGACGCACCGTGTTCGTGTCCGCCATCAATGTCTTCGCCGACAAAGCCATCGCCCAGATGCCGATCGACCAGACCGAACGCGACGAGGTCCGCACCGAGCTCGACGGGCTGCTGGATCTCTACAAGACCAAGCAGATTGACCGCGGCCAGCTCTCGGAGGTCTTTGAGGCGATCGCGGAAGACCCAGCAATGCCCGCGGCGTTCCTGTCGACCGCCGCGGACGCGTACATCGCACCGTCCGCGCTCACCGAAGAAGAAAAAGCCGATGGACTCCGCCAGATGCGCCGGTTTTCCCACGCGGTGCTCAACGGCAAAGTATCACGCGACACCATCGATGGGATTCTGGGCCTGGTCCTGACCGAGGACCCGAACGCCGACACCTATACCCTGGGGGTGCACATCGGATCCGGCGGGGCAAACGAGACCAGGATCCTCACCCCCAGGGCGTTGGAAACAGATACGCTGCGCGAGATCCTTTCCCAGGCAGGCGCAGCAGCCGACGAAGCGGAGATCGAAACAGATCTCCCCCCGATTGATCTGTCCGAGACACTTCACGACGCGATCGAGCGGGCGATGCAGGCGAACCCCGAGCCCGATGGGCCATGATCGCACAACGCGCTAGAGCGTGACCAGCAACCCCACAAGCCGGTCGAGCATCAACGCGCAGAACACCGAGCCGGTGATCACGATGAACGGGTGATCGAGCAGGATCGATCGTGCGACCTCGCCCGCGTCTTGTGCCTTGATCCGCGATGCCGCACGCAGAGCCGGGGCTCCGCTGTTGAGGAAGCATTTCTCGTCCATCATCAGGATCTCGCGTTCGCTCATCGGGCGGAGCTTGATCTCCGTGATGCCCTGGGCCATCGCCGCTCGCGCGGCATCGAGCTCGTCGCGGGCGCTGATCTGGACGGTGCGGGCGTTGCTCGTTGCTCGGTCCTGCCCGGCGATTTCAAAGATTGGCATCGGAGATCTCCTTGAAGATGCCCGAATGTACCACGCTTCTCCGAGGCGTGCGCGCACGCGAGCCGACCGCACCCTTGTTCATGGGGCTTAACAGGAGTTCTACCCAGTGCTTTCCGTGCTACACCGCGATCAACGCGGGCTCGTGCTCGACAATCAGCTCAGCCTCGGTCTTGGCGACAACCTCGTCCACACCCACCCCCGGGGCGAGCTCGGCCAATCGGAAGCGATTCCGAGCCGGATCCATCACAAGAACGCACAGATCCGTGATGATCATGTCGATGCACCGCCGGCCCGTCAGCGGCAGGTTGCACTCCTTCAGGATCTTCGGCTCGTCCTTGCGGGTGCAGTGCTCCATCGCGACAACGACCTTCTTGACGCCCGCGACGAGGTCCATCGCCCCGCCCA
>JAGQOC010000257.1 GCA_020427745.1 Phycisphaerales bacterium
TCAACTACCTCTGGATCCGCGCGACAGACGCGAAGGAGGAGGGGCGTTACTACGAGGCGGTCGAGCTCTCGCGGTGGATCACGAAGCTGCAGCCGCGCCTGCCGCGTGTGTGGACATTCCACGCTTGGAATATGGCGTACAACATCTCGGTCACGACGAACACGCCCTCCGAGCGGTGGTCGTGGGTGAACGCGGGGGTGAATATCCTGCGGAACGAGGGGCTGCGGATCAACCCCAACGACATGCATATGCACAAGGAGCTCGGCTGGATCTTCCTGCACAAGATCGGCGGATACACCGACGACTCCAACCAGTACTACAAGCGACAGTTCGCCTATGAGTGGCACAGCGTGATGGGGGCGCCGCCCGTGATCCCGGCGGATATGCGGGATGTCGAGGACGCCAAGGAGATCTATGCACAGTGGCTCGAGGGCATCGTCCGGGCACCGGCGACCCGAAAGGGGCTCGCGCAGCGCTCGCCCAAGGCCGAGGAGATCGCCCGAGCGTTCGAGACAATCATCGGCGAGCCGATCGGCAAGGATCTGCTCCGCCGCTACGAGCTGGATAACGCGATGCAGCAGTCGTTCCTGATGACCGACAACTACCGCAACGCGGGGCCAAAGACCCGGGCGTTCCGGGCGCTGCGTGAGAAGTACACCGATGAGCAGGCGTGGACGGATCTGGTCAACCACGCCCGCCAGCGGGTGCTGATCGAGGACTACAACATGGAGCCCGTGCGGATGGTCCAGCAGACCCGCAAGTTCGGCCCCATCGATTGGCGCCTGCCCGCGGCCCACTCGCTCTACTGGTCGTCGCGGGGCACCGATGTCGGGCTCATGGAAGTCTCGGAGAACAACTCCGATTCGCTCGACTTTGTCAACGCGTACCGCATCGTGATGCAGTCCGTGCAGGAGCTGTGGCGCTACGGCGAGCTCTACTTCAACTACATCGATGTCCATGAGGGGCGCTACGCCTACTACCAGGTTGTTCCCAACCCGTACTTCGTCCCCGCGTATGGCGGGATGCTCGAGGAGGTTGTCGCGAACTCCGGGCGCTACGAGTCCGACCGCAACGCCTACCGCCCGTTCTCCGCGGGCTACGAGAACTTCCTCCGCGATGTGGTCCGCTTCTACTACCGGCGTGGTGATCTGACGCAGGCGGACTATTGGTTCACCAAGCTCCGCACATGGGGGCACCAGAACATCAACGATCCGGACAAGCAGTTCGAGATGACCCTGACACTCAAGGAGTTCGTCGAGAAGCAGCTCTACGACTCGATGGGCTCGCCGCAGGTCGCTGTGTCCGAGGTGATGGCGGCGCTCTACAGCGCCTACATCCAGGGGCTGCTGTTCGGCAACGATGAGGTATTCCACGGGCAGTGGGACTACGCACGCAAGGCGCACGCGTACTTTTTCTCCGAGCAGTTCAACGAGGTCGCCGGTTCGACCATCACCGCACGAATGGAGTTTATGGACCGCGACTTCCGCTTCCTCGCGGGCAACTTCTTTGTCAATGTGATGATGAACCTGCCGCCAAACGAGGCCGAGCTCCTCTACGGCTACGCGCCCGACGATCTCAAACGGTTCAGCTACGACTCGCTCGTCGGTCGGTACAAGGGATTCATCGACGAGCTCAGCAAAGCCGGCGAGAGCAAGGAGTTTGACCAGCTCTTCCCCGAACCTGATGGGCTCGACGCGTTCCGCGCTTGGTACAGCGCCGAGATCGAGAAACGCTCGAACTCCGGCATCAACCAGAATGTCCGCCAGAACTGACCGGGCCGAGCCCGTCTCAGGATTCGAGCAGCAGGTCCCGCGCCTCGCGGTACTTCGCGATGGTCCCCTCGATGACACTCTTCGGGAGCTGAGGCCCCGGGGGGGTCTTAGACCACTTCCCCTCCGCGACGAGTGTCTCGAGGTACTCACGCACGAACTGTTTGTCGAAGCTCTTCTGCGCGTGCCCGGGCTCGTAGTCATCGAGCGGCCAGAAGCGGCTTGAATCGGGTGTGAGCGCCTCGTCGATCAGGATCGGGTCCTCGGAGATGATGAGGTCCCCGTCGTTGTCGACCGGGAATCCGAACTCGAACTTGGTATCCGCGAGGATCAGCCCGTGGTCCCGCGCGTACGCCGAGGCTGCGGTGTAGATATTCAGCGAGCGAGTCCGCAAGGTCTCCATCAGCATCCGCCCGCCCATCGATTCCACATGATCGCACGCGGCATCGAAACCGATGTTCTCGTCGTGTCCCTCGTCGGCTTTGGTTGCGGGCGTGAAGATCGGTGCGGGGAGTTCGTCGCACTGCGAGAGCCCTCTCGGGAGCTCGATGCCGCAGACACGCCCGGACTGCTTGTATTCCTTCCAGCCCGAGCCCTCGAGGTATCCGCGGACGACACACTCGACCGGGATGACTCGGCACTTGCGTCCGATGGTCACCCGCCCCTCGAGCTGCGCCCGTGTGGTCGAGCCGCCGAATGCTTCGTCGGGGATCAGATCGGCTTCGGTGGAGAGCAGATGGGTCCGGCAGAGCTCCTGGTCCTCGATCCAGCGGAGCCAGAACGCCGCGATCTCGGTCAGGATGATCCCCTTGCCCGGGATCGGGGTCGGCATGACCACATCGAACGCGCTGAGCCGATCCGATGCGACGATGAGCAACGCATCAATATCGTCCGGGCCCGCGCCCGGGAGCGTGTAGGTGTCGCGGACCTTGCCCTGGCGACGCCCGGGGAGGGTGAGATCGGATTCGAATACGGCCATGGATTTTCCGAACAAGGGTGCGGGCGGGCCCTGCCGGGCCCGCGGTCTCAGAATAGGCGAGCCGATCGCTGGGGGCGAATCGTGGAGATTTCGGGCGGCAGGAGACTCGCGAGAATGGGCGGGATACGGTATGGTATTGGGCCCGGAAATACGACGGTTTAGAGGAGTGGTGTACAACGGATGCTGCGGTATGTTGCTCTTGATCGAACCCGGTCCGACAAGGACCACCCGCTCAGCGGCGCGTACCTGATCGGCCCGGACTCCGTCCCAATCGGAGGCGGGGTCGTTTGCGACCAAGGCATCATCCGCTGCGAGAAGAGCACCAACGAGGCCGCCGCCCTCGCCCTTCAGGTTGAGCTTGATCAGGCGCAGCTCGACGCCGTGGACGATGGCTCGGAGGTCATACCCGGCGTCACGCTCCGCCCTCTTGGGGTGCTGACACTCCGGACCTGTCTGCTGCCCGATCGTGATCGACCATATCTGCTCCCCCTTGAGCTCGCCCGCCACCGGATCATGGCGTTCC
>JAGQOC010000258.1 GCA_020427745.1 Phycisphaerales bacterium
ATGGCTCGCTACACCGGCCCCAAGGTCAGGCTGTCTCGTCGCGTCGGCGTTCCGATCGCCGATGTGCCCAAGCACACCAGCCGCCAGCAGCTCACCCCTCCCGGCATGCACGGGTATCGCGGGCGTCGTCTGCGTGACTACGGCATCCGTCTCAACGAGAAGCAGAAGCTCCGCTACCACTACGGCGTGATGGAGAAGCAGTTCCGCCGCACCATCGACGAGGCCAACCAGAAGGCCGGCAACACCGGCGAGTTGATGCTCCAGTACCTCGAGCAGCGCCTCGACAATGTCGTCCGCCGCGCCGGCTTCACCCGCACCATCTGGGCCGCACGCCAGATGGTCGCGCACGGGCATGTGCTCGTCAACGGCCGCAAGACCGACCGCCCCTCGTTCCAGGTCTCGGTGGGCGACAAGATCACGCTCAAGCCCAAGATCCACAAGGTCTGCCGCGAGACCATGGAATCCATGGCGGGTCACGAGGTCCCGGGCTGGCTGGACTTCAATCCCTCGGAACTGACGGTGACCGTCATCGCCCTGCCGACCTCCGACCAGGTGCCCTTCGATGTGAACACCAACCTCATCATCGAGTTCTATCGGTGATTGAATCGATCCAACCTCGCGTCCCCCACGGACGATGAGGACGAGCCGGGCGAACCCTCGTACGATTCGGGGGTTCGCCTTTTTCATTGCCCGGAGTGGCTCATGCTCAAGTTCATCCGCAAATACCAGCTCTTCATCCTCGTCATCGGCGGCTCCCTCCTCATGGTGGTCTTCCTCCTCCAGCCCATCCTCACCAAACTCAGCCCCAACCCCGCAAAGGCAAAGATCGCCACCCTCGAATCGGGCAAGAAAATCACCTCCGGAGACCGACAAATGGCCGGCTTCGAGCTCGAAGTCGTCAGCCGAATCTACCCAAGACTCATGGCCCCCCTCGCGCAAGGAGGGATCGGGATCACCCCCGTCGAATCCGACCAGTCCATGCACTGGTACCTCCTCACCAAACAAGCAATGGACGCCGGACTCGTCGGCGATGCCGCCGATGGCCTCAACTGGATCTCCATCATCGCCCAGCGAGAAGCCTACGCGCAGACACGCCAGGAACTCATGCAGGGGCTCATCACAGAAGTCACCCCCGAAGAACGCATGAACGAGCTCACCCAGCTCCTCACCGCGACCCTCACACGCAACGCAAACTCCGCCGCAGGAATGATCCCGGGCTACACCCAGGATGATGTCTATCGGTCCATCGCCAAAGCCCGCGGCATCGAACGCCTCAAATCCATCTACGAAGGCATCCCCGCATTCTCCGATCTCGGCGCCATCCAGGCCGCCCACCTCTCCTTCGACGCCATCGCAGTCAACGCGACGCTCATCCCCGGTGCACTCCTCGCCGACTCCATCGCTGACCCCACCGAGGAGCAGCTCCAGGCCTTCTTCGACGAATACAAAGACCAGTTCCCCGGGCAGTCCGACTTCGGTGTCGGCTACCAGCAGCCCACACGCGTCAAGCTCGCCTACCTGATGCTCGACCGCAACACATTCATGAACGCCGTCCAGATCGACCGCGTGGAACTCGTCAAAATCAAAACCCAGAACCCCGACACCTACCCGGGCGACTTCGCCTCCGAGCGCCTCAAAATCGAACGCAAATACCGCGAAGACAAATCCAACGAGATGCTCATCGAGGCCGACCGCGTCATCCGCGCCCAGGTCCTCGCATCCACCCGAGGGCTCCCGTCCGAGGAAGGCGTGTTCGAACTCCCGGAAGACTGGGAAAACCGACGCCCCAAGCTCGAGCAGATCGCCCAAGCCGTCGCAGATTCGATCAGCGAACAGTTCCATGTCAACATCCCCACCCCCACCATCAATGTCTACGCGAACGCGTGGATGGATGCCTCGGAGATGAGCGCACTCGAAGGCTACGGCACCGCAAACTACCGCATCGGGAACCAGCAGTTTCCCACCTATGCAATCCCTGCGATCCTGACCGCCGAGAAGAATCCCGGTCTCAACATCCAGCCCGGGCTCCCCCTCGCCGACCCGCCCGCCACCGACCAGATCGGGAACCGCTACTACGCCACCGTGCTCGAGATCAACGACGCCGGCCCCGCCGACTCCATCGACGACGCCGGACGCCAGCGCGTCATCAACGACTACAAAGCCATCCGAGGCTACGAGCAGCTCATCGCCCACACCGACGAACTCAAGGCCAAGCTCGCCGAAACGGGCGATCTCCAGGACGCAATCAACGCCGCCCTCGCTCTTGCCCCCGAGGACGCGACCGCCCCCGCAACGCTCCAGAACATCCTGGTCCGCCGCGACACCATCGACCGCGGCCGCCTCACCCCCTCCGTCAACCCGGGTCTCAACACCGAGTCCTTCCGCAGCGCCGTCCTGCATGCCGCCGCAGGCATCGACCAGCTCGCCGCCCCGGACTCCATCCCCAACGCCGACCGCGCGATCGCCGTCCCGCTCCCCGCCTCCAAATCCCTCGCGCTCGCAACCATCGTCGCCCCCCGCCCGATGACCACCGAGCAGTTCAGAGCTCAATACGGTCAGGTCATCCAGTCTGAGACCATGGCCGAGTTCGTCGAAGCCAACGACTCCCAGACATACCCATTCTCCTACGAATCGCTCACCAAGCGATTCGGGCTCGTGATGCTCAAAGAGAAGAGCGACGACGATTCCGAACCCGCCGCAGGCAGCTAACCCAACCC
>JAGQOC010000259.1 GCA_020427745.1 Phycisphaerales bacterium
TTCTGCCGGGCGTTCTCGATCGCGCTCCAGTACGGGCTCCCCGTCGAGGAAGCCGTCAAACGCTTCAAGGGCATGCGTTTCGAACCCAACGGCCCCACCAACAACCCTGATATCCCGATGACCGATTCCATCATCGACTATGTCGCCCGCTACCTCGAAATCGAGTTCAGCGGCCCCAGAAGACGATAACCCAGACTACGCGATCCGGTTCGGGGGCTCTTTCCCGTCAAAGAATGTCCGGATATTGGTCTCAACCATCTCCGTCATCGCCTCACGCCACCGGATCTCGGCGCTGCCGATGTGCGGCGTCAGCACCACATTCTCCAGCCCGACCAGCCCCGGATGCACCGCGGGCTCCTTCTCGAATACATCCAGCCCCGCTCCCCAGAGCCGCCCGTTCTTGAGGGCTCCGACGAGGGCATCCTCATCCACCACCGGGCCACGGGCCGTATTGACAAGGATCGCGGTCTCTTTCATCATCCCCAGCCGTTCAGCGTTGATCAGGTGGCGAGTTTGCTCCGTCAGCGGCGTGTGGACACTCACCACATCCGCCCGCCGAAACCCCTCTTCCAGTTCAACCCGCTCCGCGCCCATCGGGGACATCTCAAACTCCAGATGCCTCGACCGGGCAACATAGAGCACCCGCATCCCGAACGCCCTCGCCCGCATCGCGGTCGCGTACCCGATCCGCCCGGCCCCGACGACCAGGATCTCCTTGCCGCACAGGTCCATCCCGAGGAAGTCGTCCATCCCCAGCTGTCCGTTGCCCGGATAGCGCTCGGAGCGTGCGTAGCGGTCGGCCTCGATGAGCCTCCTCGCCGTCGCGAGCACAAGCAACCACGCGAGATTCGCGGTGCCCTCGGTCACCGCATCGGGCGTGTTGCAGACCACGATCCCCCTTGATTTGCAGGCCCCGAGATCAATGTTCTCGAACCCGACCGCGAAGTTGCACACAATTTTCAGGCTTCCGCCCGAGGCCTCAAGCACCGCATCATCCACCCGGTCCGTGTACATCGTGACCAGCGCATCACAGCCCGGCACAAGCCCGAGCACACCCTCCCGCGTGGCGAGTTGCTCGCCGAGCAGTCGAACGCTAAACCCTTGAAAACAAGGGTTTCCGGGGATGGCTCGCGTGATCGCAACGACCGGTTTCTGGGTGTTCATACGCCCAGCGTAGACCCCCGCGGACACCAAGGAAAACACCAGCCAGCTCGGCTCCGGTCGCCACGCAGGGAGCGGGCGGAAAAAGAAAATCGAAAAAATGCCCTGAAAAACAGGACAAAATCGTGTTGCGGTGCCGAGAATACTTGTGTAAAAACCGTGTGAACGGAGTTTCACACTTTGCATGAAACATGCACAACGGAGTAAAAAAATGGCGAAGAGAACCACCAAGAAATCCACCGCTCGCAAGACCACCGCGAAGAAGAAAGCACCCGCCCGCAAGCCGGCTGCGAAGAAGAAAGCACCGGTCGCGGCGGCCAAGAAGCCCGCAAAGATCACCAGCGCCAAGGGCAAGACCCGCACCAAGTCCGAGGTCCTCGGCATCATCTCCGATCATGTCGGGATCTCCAAGAAAGAAGCCGCTCAGGTCTTTGATGTCATGGGCGAGATGATCGAGGCAGACCTCAAGAAGGGCGCCGTCGGCGCGTTCAATGTCCCCGGCATGATGAAGGTCATGGTCCAGCGCAAGCCCGCGACCAAGGCACGCAAGGGCATCAACCCCTTCACC
>JAGQOC010000054.1 GCA_020427745.1 Phycisphaerales bacterium
CGACGACGGACGCAAGCACCAAGATCATGATCGGTTCGAACAGGGTCACGAAGCGATTGAGTGATTGATCCAGCCGCTGATCGTAATCCGCGGCAAGACGATCGAGCAGTTCCTCGACCCGCTCCGGGCTCTGGGCAACAACGAACACATGCGCGATCACTTCGGGCAGCATGTTCCCCTTCAAAGCTTCACCCGGGTCTTCGCCGTTCTCGATCGCGCGTACTGCTCGATCGAGATCCTCTTTGAGCAGGATATTGCCCGTCGCGTCTGAGGTGAGCCGGAGCGCTTCGACGAGCTGCATCCCGCTTTTGAGAAGCCCGGAGAGCAGTGCACAGGTGTGGGCGATGTGCTGGTTTTTGGTCATCACACCGATCAGCGGGAACTTGAGCAGGCACCAAGAGGCTGGCCGACGCACGGATTCGTGTTTCCGTAGCGTGCGGACAGCGAAGATGCCGGCGACAAGAACGAGGATTACCAACCACCACCAGTTGGTCAGGAGTCCGCTGAACGCGATCACCACGCGGGTCATCCAGGGGAGCTGCCCGCCGGAGTCTTCGAGCACATCGACAATCGCGGGGAGTACAAAGGTCGAGAGGAATACCACCACACCGATTCCGGTTCCAAACACCATCATCGGGTACATCATTGCACCCAGCACTTTGCTCCGGAGTTTCGACCAGCGATCCTTGATCGCAAGGTACTGGCGGATCGCGCGTTCGAGCGAGCCGGACTCTTGGCCACTCGCGACCAGCGAGCAGCACATGGTACCGAACGGCCAGTTGCTCATGCCCATCGCATCCGAAAGCGATTCGCCATTAGCGACCTCGTCGGCGAGTCCTTGGAACACGCGGGAGGCCCGGGGGCTTTTGACCTGCCGAGCGGTCACTCGGATGGCTTCTTCGAGTGGTACCGCTGCCCCGAGCAGGGTCACCATATCTTCAAGCCCCGCGTTGATCGCGTGACGAACCTGGGAACTCAACTCCGGCCGGCGAAAAGAGCTCACAAAGCGTGGCGCACCGCTCGTGCTCTTGGTGAGTTCGCGGAGCTTAATCGGCTTGAACCCTTGGTCGCGGATCCGCGAGCGGGCGTCAAAGGGGGTCGGCGCTTCGATCTCGCCCCGGCATTCTTTGCCCCTCTCATCAACCGCGGTGTACGCGTAAGGCGGCATCACCCGTTCCCGATCCCGAGCGTCACACGCTCGGCTTCTGCGATCGAGGTGATCTGATCATGCACCGCACGCACCGCGCACGATTGAAGGGTTCGCATCCCACCATCCTGTATCGCGATTGAGGTGATCTCATCTGCGGTCGCGGATCGCCCGATGGCATCACGGACGGCTTGGTTGATCTCCAAGAGCTCAAAGATCCCGCGTCGTCCGTCGTACCCAGAACCGCGGCAGTACTCACACCCCACCGCTCGTGCGATCAACGGTGTCGACACGATTTCCCCACCCAGCCATTGTTGTTCCAATGGGCCCGCGGTTGCAACCGCTTTACACCGCGGACAGAGCTGACGCAGAAGACGCTGGGCCATGACCCCGACGAGAGAACTCGCGACAAGATATGGTTCGGCGCCGAGATCGAGCAGGCGGGTCACCGAAGAAGCCGCGTTATTCGTGTGGAGTGTTGAGAGCACGAGGTGCCCGGTCAAAGAAGCCTGCATCGCCATGATCGCGGTCTCGGGATCACGGATCTCGCCGAGCATAATGATGTCGGGGTCCTGGCGGAGCACACTGCGGAGGCTGCGAGCAAAGGTGAGTCCGGCTTTCTCGTTGATCTGGGACTGGCTAACGCCGTGGATCTTGTACTCGACCGGGTCCTCGATTGTGATAATGTTGCTGCCCGGCTGGTTGAGGAGTTGCAGGGTCGCGTAGAGCGTTGTGGTCTTGCCGCTTCCCGTTGGTCCGGTGACAAGGACAATCCCGTTCGGTCTTTTAATGAGGCGTTCGTAGCGGTGCTGTGTATCGTCACCCATTTTGAGGTCCGCGAGTGTATGCGTCACGGACTCCGTATCAAGCAGGCGGATGACAAGGCGTTCGCCGTGGACATTGGGAAGGGATGCGATCCGGAGATCCAATGCCCTCGATCCGATATCAACCGAGATCCGTCCGTCCTGCGGCATGCGTCTCTCGGCTACATTCATTCTGGCCATCACTTTGACGCGGCTGATGATCTCGTCGCGGATCGAGCGCGGCAGTCGATGGCGATCTTCGAGTACGCCGTCGATCCGCATGCGGACCGCGACATCCTTCTCGGTGGGGTCGAGGTGGATATCCGAGGCGCCGAGCCGAGTGGCTTCGAGCAGCAGCGCGTTGACGATCCGCACCACCGGGGCGCGACCCGCGTCATCAAGAAGATCCTCAATCGTCTCGGTAGACTCATGCCGCGTGTGTACTCGCGGCTCAACAAGTTCGGCAGCGACTCCCCCTCCCCACCTGCGATAAGCTGCATTCAGCTTCGCAAGAATGCGTTCCTCGGTGGTATCGTCGCACCGGATCTGCTCGACCTCGAAGGGCACCGGGAGCATGCGTGCAACGGACTCGACAACCCCGTCCGGGAGCGGACGGGTAAAAACCAGAGAGTGTCGCCCATCCGGACGCTGCCGGAGCAGCATCGTGTACCGCCGTGCGAACGCGATCGGGATCGTTCGCACATAGATCTCCGCCGGTTCCCACAGCATCGCATCCGAGTCTCTCGAGACCGACGCGGGTTTGGATTCCACCAACGATTCCGGCCAAACTCTGCTCTCAGTGCTCACCCTGCCCACCCATCAGCATCGGCTCACTCTGTGGAAAATCCGGATCCAGACCGGCATCAGTTACATCCTGTTCAGAAAGCAGCCGCAGGTCATCAAACCCGTTGTTCCGCAGGATGGTCGGACGGATAAAAACAAAGATGGTTGATTCACCGCCCGACTCACGATCGTTGCGGAAGAGTTGCCCGAGCAACGGAAGATCCCCAAGCAACGGCACGGAATCCGTAGACTGAGTCTCCGTAGAAGTCCGGATCCCGCCGGTGATGATAGTGTGTCCATCGGGGAGCGTGACCACGCTCTCAAGGGTGTTCTGGTTCCTCGGCGGGGGGAGGTCCGAGATGCTCCGGTCGCCGAAGCTGCTGAGCTCAATTTTGTACTCAACCGTCAGGTGATCCCCGTTGCTAATGCGTGGGGTGACTTCGAAGAGCGTACCCGCGTCGACAAACCCGCCGAATGTGCTGCTGCTCGAGCCAGTATCGAACGAGTTGAACGACTCGAAAGGTTCCTGAGCGGTATTGCGGAGCACGCCGCTCGCGTTGTCGTTGACCAGCAATCGGGGGGCGGACATGACCCGGGCATGGCTGTCGGTCTGCAGTGCCTGGATCACGATATCCGCAAAGTCGGGGCTCAGGATCGCGCCATTAAAACCGAGCCCGGGCTTGAGCGTGAGGTTCCCGGTATCAGGGTCGACATCGCTGAGCCCGAATGAGCTGAATGTAACCGTGTTCGGATTCCCGCCGAAGTTGCCGCCGATATCGATCCCAAGACGATACGAATCGCTTGTGTCCAACACCACCACCGTGATCTCGATCATCACCTGCGGACGACGGACATCGAGCTGCTCGATCAGCCGTCCATAGATTGCCTGCTCCCTTGGGTTCCCGACCACGATGAGCGTATTGGAAGGCACATCCACCGCCACCCGAGGACCACCTACTGCAGCACTCCGGGGATCATCGGCGGCTCGGAACAACTCGCTTTCAGCATCGGGGGTCTCGATCAGTTCTTCGACGGCTTGCATATCGAGACCAACAATGCCGTCGCCCTCTTCGAGGAGCAGGATGGTCGCGAGGACCTCTTCCGCCTTTGTGTTCTCGAGCCGGTAGAACTGCACCGGCTGCCGATCGATCGGCACACCCATATCCAGTGATTCAATCACCGCAACAGCATCCTCCATCGCGGCGTCGGAGCCGACCAGAATCAGCTGCCCCGTCCGATCGTCGACCAGGATCTCGACGGGCACTTCACCCTTTGTTCCGCCGACTTTCGCTTGCGCGGTCAGGACCTGACGCGCCTGGTCCGCGAGATCGGACGCGAGCGCATAGTTCACCGGCAGGAACCGGACCGCCGCACGCCTCGCCGGCTGGTCGGCGAGCTTCAGGATCTCTGCCGCACGCTCAACACGATCTGCGTAATCCGCGATTACGAGCGCCCCGTCCTCGGGGAGCTCCAGCAGCGTCGACGCCTGCTTGGTCAGAAAGGGCTTCATCACCTCCTCGGCCCGTGCAAGCGAAATGTGCTCCGGACGAACAATCCGCAGCTCCACAGTCGCCGGGAGCACACGCTCGGCCTGCTGCTCACGGAAGGGCTTGCGGGCGTTGGGGAGCTGCGGACGCGCCGGCGTTTGCTTCTCAACACCGCCCGCCGCAGCGAGCAGGTCCTTGCTCTCCAGAATGGTGAACCAGTGCTCGTCTGTCCCCGGCGCAAGGATCAGTTCGTGCGTGCGGAGCGAGAGCTCCAGCAGCGACATCAACGCCTCGTCCGGCACAGAACGCGGCGAGCGGATGCGGATCTTCTTGGTCTCCGCCACGCTCGACGAGACGATATTGATGCCGAGCCGTTCGGAGATCAGGTCAATCAGGATGCCGAGCTCGATCTCCCCGGCGAGGTCCAGCTCGGTCTCGCCGGGCGGTGGAGAGCTCTCACGCATCGGCTGGGCAACTGCGGAAAACTGGAACAACGCGAAGGCAGCGAGGGCGAGCAACCGCGGGGCGGAGATAGGTCTGGTCTTGCACGATCGCGGCCGCATGCGTCCTCCATTGAATGAGGATTGTACACAAACCCGCGGGCAGGCACAAGGGGGATCCGGAGAGGCAGGAGGGGCAATCGGGCGAGCAGTGGAACAACGCCGCACCCCACTGCTCGCCGACGTACAAGAGGTCCGTCGAAGGACGCATGACCGACGAGTCCGGCTCGTCCAACTCGTAATGGAACGCCTCGCCGAACGCGTCGTAGTCGTACCGCTCGACCACGCCGTCGTCGTACAGCTGACGCGTCGAGCCGTGCCCGTCCATCAGCAGCGACTGCATCGCGGAGCCAACCTGCTGCCCCAGCATGTCGTCGCCCACGGCGTACCGCTTGGCCAGTGTCGCCGACTGTTCGCCGCCGCTCCGCTCGACCAGCACCTGCGCGTACCCCGTCGGATTCAACGAATCCACCAAGAAGTACCGATCCGCGGTGGTTGGAGCAGAATCATCAAGAATGGCCTTCACGCGGATGTTCGAATCGCTGCAGTTAAAACATTATTTTATTGCCTAAAGAAGCTCAACAGTGTCACTAAACAAACTAATATATATATATACCTAGCCCATCGCTATCACAAGCTCGAACACCGCCCATCATCTTGCTTGCTAGCGCCTTGGCGTTTTTTGCGGAACAATAAAATCTAGCTACTTTTTCTACGCGACTCGGCACATTGTCTTTAGACACATAATAATACGCAAATATAAAATCCAACGAATTAACGCCCCGGCGATATTTCCGGCAAGAAAACCTCTGCAATATAATTGGAAGATAATGAACTGAAACACTTTCCCACGAAGAGTTCGGCTTTAAATAGACCCAGGTTAGGAGATCAAACTTTCCATTGTCTGCCTCTTTGACAACGACGGTTGCTATGGGCGAAATAACCCGGGGGTCGTTTCCCACCAACTCATGTAGATACATAGAGTGGATCGTGGACTCTTCTCCGGGATGAAATATTGCATTCTTAAACATCAAGGGGCTCCTGGAGTGCTCTCTACCGTGCCAAGCATGAAGAAGTTGTCTGATTTCACCGGAGTGACATTCTGATACTCAATGATACCAGTTCCAGAAGCTGGGCCTCGGGCTCGGAAAACTCCACGCTGAGGCTCTGGTACAACAATCATTATTCTGGCCTCCTTTGTTCCTCCATTTGCCAACGAGCCAACGGTCCCCCTTAGTTGCTGAAGTGTCATATTTTTGATATCACCATACCTGAACCACCATGTGTTGGACCTAGCTCCACCTTCATAAATGGGAGTCTGGAACTCTGGCTTGGTAAGGTGAAACATTGCATCATCAGAAAGTGATCTGGGTAAAATTTCTCCTAACCTAGCTTCTCTTGGAATAGGAACTGTAGCAGGACGCAGGCTCGTTAAATTTGTCCAGCCATTCGACTTAAAGTGCTGAACCCCTTTCGCTGCACCGAAGCCTGCACCAAACAACAAGAATACCGCAACGGCTCGCTGGCCCCAAGTGGAATCAGGGTTTGCAATGACCTGGTAAGATGCATAGGCTTGTAAACTGACGCCCACTATACCCAGAACAGCAGCAACCGGCGGAAACAGAAACGCCAGTGGCCCAAGTACAAAACCTACTGCAAAACTGAGTAACAGACCACCTATCGTTATAGGTTGGCCGGTTGAATATTGGTTGCCAATATAGAACGCTGTACTGACCAACCCCCCTGCAATTGCGATTGTGCTTAGTAGCTGGATTTGTGAAATCATCCCGCTCGGATCGATCCCGTTGACCGGGTCGTTGTGCGTGTATGCGTACTTGTGCAGCGATTGCGGATCATCCGTGTTTCCAAAGAACGGGTCCAGCCGATTAAAGACCCCCTGACCCGGCATGTAGTACCGCGCCCGCAAGTACTGCATCCCGAGATCGGCGTCCCACTGCTCGCCGGCGTACAGAAGATCGGTCTGCGGCCTTGAAACAACCGAGCCCGGGTCGTCCAGTTCGTAACGGAAGGCTTCGCCGAACGCGTCGTAGTCGTACCGCTCCATAGTCGCGATCGACCCCGAATACAGCTGACGCGTCGAGCCGTGCCCGTCCATCAGCAGCGACTGCATCGCGGAGCCAACCTGCTGCGCGAGCATGTCGTCCCCCACGGCGTACCGCTTGGCCAATGTTGCCGACTGTTCGCCGCCGCTCCGCTCGACCAGCACCTGCGCGTACCCCGTCGGGTTCAGCGAATCCACAAGGAAGTACCGACCCCCGGCCTTCACACGCACGCCGGATTCGTTGTAGTCGTAGGCGAATGCGGACTCGGTGTTGCTGTTGTCGATATCGAATCGCGAGTAGGCACCGAGGCGGGCTTCGATATCGGGCGTGTACTCATGCCGCCATTCGATATCCGTGGTGCTGTCCGTGCTGACCTCTTTGAGTGTCATGAACCCGTTGTCGTCGTAGCTGTACGCCTCGCTGCCCGCGAGGGTCCCGGAGTTGTCGAGCCCGGCCCACTTGTTGAGCCCGGTCATCTCGTCGCCGTTGCCCGCGTAGAAATACTCGACGAACTCGTCCGTGATGGTCGCGTAGTCCGTCGTACGGCTCAGACGGTTGCCCGCTTCGTCGTAGGCGTAGGTCCGGGTGAAGTTGCGTTCATCAAGATCCGGGTGGTCCACCCAGGAGATCGAGAGCGAGCCGTTGATGAAGTCCGGGCTTGTCTCGTCCTTCCCAGAGACCTCCTCCACCAGACGCCCGTAGGCGTCGTAGGCATACTCGACGAGCATCCCGGAGTGATTCCCGGATCCCTCGTCACGGATCTCGCGCACTGACGCGCGGCGTCCATCGGCGCGATGGGTGTAGTGGTACGCGCTGATGAGATCCGTCGGCGATGAGGCCGTGCCCCCCCAGTTCTCGATCTTCGTCAAGCGCCCGAGCGTGTCGTAGTCGTACAACGTGACATGCGCATCGGACCCTTCGGTGTAGGCCAACGATTTCCGCGCCCCGAGCGCTGTGTACTCGTATGTCCATGTCGGATCCGTCGAGGACGAGTACGACGCGCCCGTGTAATACCGAACCTCCGCGAGGCGCCCGAGTGTGTCATAGACGAACTCGTTGGTGGTGATCCCGTCCGCCGCCCAGTTCTCGGTGTACGGATTGCTGAGTGCGTTTCCATCGAACGACTTGATTCTCTTGAGGCGCCCGCTGACACCGTAGTACTCGTAAACGAGGATCCCTTCGGGTTGATAGAGCTTCGAGACGCGCCCGTACTCGTCGTAGTTCCACGCCGTGCTGCGATCGGTTGAACTCCCATCCCCCCGATCCAGCTCAACAACCCGCCCGTACTCGTCGTAGGTATAGATGTACTCCCGCTCCAGTGTTCCATCCGTTGCAGGATCAAAGGCACCCAGGTCACCGGTGAATCCTGAATAGAACGCTCTCGTCTCCACTCGGCCGAGCGCATCGTACGAGTAGTAAGCAACAATCCCCTCGAAATCCTGATGACAACGGAGCTTTCCGTAACCGGAATCCGGCTCTTGCCCGGTTGCCGCATCAGAATATGTCCAGTACTCGGTTCGAGTCGTACCCGGAAGTGTTCGTGAAACCCGGCGACCAAGATGGTCGTACACGAAGGTCGTGTCGACCTCATTCGGATCTTCGATCCCGGTCAGGTTCCCGCGATCGTCATAGGTATACCCATAATCAAGCGAACCGGTATCGCTGAGAAGCTGCACGCCCGTCAGCCGATCCTCATGATCATATTTGAATGCGCGGACATTGCCTTCCTGATCGATCTCCGCGATGCGTCGTCCGCGCGGATCGTACACGGTTTCCGCGTTGACTTGCCCGTGCAACGGATCGTCATAGAAGGTATGCGTCCGTCGCCCTTCCGAATCGTACGCGTACTCCACGCGGTTCCCGTCCGGACCCGTGACCGCGATCTGGCGCCCTGCCTCGTCGTACTCGTACTCCGTGACGAGGTCCGATCCGCCCTCGCCCATACCGATGACGATGACCTGTCGCTGCCGATCGTTCTCGTCGTAGACATACTCTGTTCGGACATGTCCTGAGGTTTCCGCGGTATCCACTTCCCCGTACGACTTTGTCGCGTACACCCTTCCAAGGTTATCGTACTCGGTTGTCGAAACAAGCTCTGACGATCCGGTTATCGATGCCTGCATCGTAAACAGGTCATTGGTTGGAGCCGTGAGTGAGAGTGTGCCTATCGCTTTATGTCGTTCAACCGCGTACCCATTGCTGTCGTAGACGGTGAGGGAGAGTTGGACATCGGTGAAGCTGGAATCCTGATAGTCGGATGACAGGATATAGAAGGGCTCTGTTGTGTACTGGGCTTGTCCACGACCGTTGTACGCGGTTCGTGTTACGATTGGGCCGGCCTGACCACTTGTGACAAAGTTGTCGACCACGGTTGGTGGATCATCCACCGCCGAACTGACCACAGGCGGGGCCTTCAACCAATCCAGAAAGTCGCCATAATCTGTGACCGATGTGACATCCAACGGCCACACCGCCGTCTCGATCACATTCCCCCGCAGATCATACAGCGTGGTCGTCGTCGTCTCGTTCACGTGATCGATCGACGCAATCACCTGATCAATCGAGTTATATATCGTCGTAGTGAGCTGCACACCCCAATCACTTAGATTATCAAAGTCAATCGGGAGTGTCGGGTTCAGGATATCTTTTCGGTATGTTCCTTTGACACGGCCAACCGCATCGTACTCCTGAATATCAATGATCGCATGAGGATTCTCATCTTCATCATCGGTTACTGTGTAACTGACCCACTGGCGTCCCAGATCGTCGTATGCAAACCCCTGATATGATGTCACTTCTTCCGAGTCATTGAGCTGCTCAACCGTCTCCAGCAGCGCGGGATTTGTCTCCGAATAGGCATATCGTGTCCGAACAATCAACTCATCGGTCGCGACTCCTGAAGTATCAATCTTTGGCATCAGCGTGGCGGTTAACCGGTTCTGGCCGTCGTAATCATTCCCAACGCGCGTTGTCCCGGAGACCGTCTCCCGGAGATTGCCGCTGCTATCAAATCTCTGTTCAGTCCGAATCGGATCCTGACCGACGAGCTGCTGTGTCGTGATGATCGAGACCGGGATGCCTTGATATGTGATGTCCCGCGAGGTCTCGGTCACATTACCGAGCGGGTCCGTTACACGCGTGACCTCCCAGCCATCTTCGTAGCCGTAATAATACTCTGTCGGGTTGTTGCGCCCGCTGTCATGCTCGGTCAACAGCCGGTTCTCGTCATCGTAAGACCGCGTGACGACCTTGCCACTCGAGTGTTCCTCGCGCAGCACATTCCCCTGCTCGTCGTATGAGTACTTGGTCCAGGTCGCGGGATCCGAGCCATAGTCCGTAACAATCTCCGTTCGGTTCTCCACATCACGGGTGATCTCAACCCGGCGACCGTACTGATCAACCGTCGCGATCAAACGCCCAGCATCATCGTACTCCGATGTCGCAGGTTGAAGACCGCGCGGATCGGTAATGCCGACGATCAATCCAGGAATGCTGGAGTCGTACGCAAAGCTGGTAATGTCTGGTTCGGCATGAATAGGGTTCGTGGAATACAGATCATCATCAATATCCCATTGATGATCCGGATCAGTGTTTTGCAACCCTGGGTCTACATCATGTACACGAGCAACTCTTGTCAGCTGTCCATTCGTGTCATACTCGTATACATACAACGGCTGATCCCAGTCCGTCCCGGGCCCGAACGCCGCGATGATCCGTGCTGGCTCGGAGTCTGAGTACACAAACCGGATCATGTCCGTGGAAGCACCACCCTCCGCATCAAATATCTCGAACCCGGTGATGTTGCCCTCAGCATCAACATCGATATCGATGCGCTCACCTGTGGGAAGCTCGATCCGCGATACATAAGGCTTGCCCCAAACCGTGCCGACCTCGATCGGCTGTGCAGAACCAACATTGATCGAGAACCCATCCGGATCCAGCTCCACACGCCGGATCGTGTAGACAATCCCCTCGTCAGTGGTCAAGATCCATCCGGGGATATCGTGGTGCTGCTCCGGCGCGTTGTACGCGTCTCCATTCCAGGTCAGCTGACTGAGCAGGGTGTTGATGTAAAACTCGTTTGGCTCACCGGAGAACCCGGCCGTGAGCGTCATCTCTGGGTGCCCGGGTGGCGGGTAATACTGAGCATAGAGGTGCCCCTGGAGCCCGAGTGACTTGAGATAGAACGGGAATGTCACACGCTCGCCGGTCGGTAATGTCAGCGAAACAGAGCGGTCCATGATCGCGCTGTTCCGGATCACAACATCATCATGCCCACCCGAATTACCCGTGCCATACAGGGATTCAACGGTTGTACGAACTTCGTGCACCTTGACATCAAGATCGAAGATACCGAGCCCCCACCCGAGCCCAAAGGGGCCGTCCTGATCACGCTTCAGGCTGTCATAGGTCCGCACAAGCGCCATCGGGAAACCGATCGTGGGCAGCGAAATATCTTCCTGGCTGAAGGTGAACCGACCTACCTTGGTCGGGCTACTCAGCGCCAAACGCCCGAGATCAACCGCCGCGTCGCTGCCGTTCGATCGGACAACCAACGCAACCTCGTACTCGTCATCCGCGAGTCCGGTCAGATCCAACCGCGCGAGCAACTTCGGTCCTTCGCCCGGACGGAGTTGATCATTGTCCTCGAATAATCGCCAACCCGCGTTCGCGTGGGTCTCACTCCCAACGAGCGAACGGACTGTCCACATACCCGTCTCCGGATCATCCGGCGGCATCGCGTACCAACTCGGATTCCAGAACACATCGGTGAGGTTCTGATCAAAGTTGTCGGAATAAATCAGTGCCTCATTCGCCCGGCGGAACTCGACACGGTACTCCACATTCTCTTGCGTCGCATCATCGTCGTACGCGTACCCGTACAGGTCGAAGAACCCGTCCTCGACCGCGGTCGCTGTCGTGTGCTCGATGTCCTGTGCCGTTGACACATCGCCCGTGTTCTCGAGGTTCGTGATGACCGCGCGGGGGCGGTTGACGAAGTCGATATCAAGTTCTTGATAAGCTGACGCGCCGCTGTAGGCGGAATTATATCCAGTTAATAAGCGAATCCAATATGTCTCAGAATCATCGACAAAAATCCGCGAAGCATCAAACTCTATCGAGAAACTTGTTGACCCCTCGTTCCCATGCTCTCCACCTGGAACGAATGGTGGATCACCACCGCTACCGAGATTAATCCAGTAATCAGTGTTAAGAAAAGCTTCTCGTGGCGCGTCGAGTAGCTCCCAGCTATTCTCGCTGCCGGTATAAACGCCGATATACCATCTCTCCGATCCACTACCGCTTGAATCGATATCATTCACAACAGCAGAAATGGTTGTCACAGGATTCTCTGGTGTGAGAGTTGTTGGCGAAACCATGAACTGCTCAATAGCCGCTGCTTCAACACTGAAACTCACTCCCGTGCTGACCATCGTGTGACTGAAGTTATCCGCAACGCGAGCGGACAGCGTGTGGGTGTCCCCAGACCCGAAGTAATCGGAAGTCGCCAGCAGATCAATAGGGTTCCCCGTAAATGAAAAGTCGAGCGCGTCCAATCGGTGGTAATCCGACCACTCATCGTCATTGAGATCGATGACCTGAAGCACTTCTCCATCGAGCATAATCTCGATCGTTTCGAACCAGACCTGCGTTTGAAAACTCGTCCAAGTAGCATCCGCCTGGAACCCCACCCGGAGTGGCGCACCCGAGATAATCTGTCCCGAAAGCGCAGTCCACACTTGTGAAGGGTTCTCATACTGCGCACCGAAGCCCGTGATCGCGAGACTGATATCATCCGGATCTGGCGGGTTAACCACCGTCCATGTCTTTGTGGGCGAATCGATCTTGTTGCCCGCAGAATCCCAGGCACTTGCATTAACAGTGTATGTCAAACCGGTTTCAAAGCCTGTCCCTGTTGTATCGATGTTCGCAAGTATTGACTCTGTCACCCTTGGCGTGCTGATGACCTTGGAATAAACAGCCGTGCCCGCCGGATCCGATACGGTGATCTCAAGCCGATCGAAACTCTCAAGATCGTACGCGGATCCTACAATCTGGAAGGCCCCCGGGCCCGTCATGGAAGGATCGTTGATTGTCAGAGCAGGTGGGGTCCGATCCACCCGGAATGTGCCCTCAACTGGAACCGAGTCATTACTCCCATCTGTTGCCACCACACGATACGAAAAAATACCATCCTCAAGTCCATCAACCCAACTCTGCTCCATAAAACCGATATTGAAGCTTCCACCGCCGAACTCGAACACCGGATCTGAACTGACGATATCCTCGGAAACACCCGCCTCCGGAATCGGATCGCCAGAGCTATCAGAGATAATGATATCAATATGGTCCGATCGAATTGCATGACCCGAGAAGCTGAGCAGGCTCGAAGCGGCCCCCGCATACTCATGATGTGCAATCCACCCCGGATTTGAGCTGCTCCCTACACCAACCACAATATCTAACAGTGACGGCTCAGAGGTAAACCGATCCAGCGGCTGAGAGAGCAGGAGGGTAGTCAGCGGGATCGTCACCGGATCTGTCTCGTCACGGCGCTCTAACCAGTCGTTCGCGATCGTCACTGCGGGCAAGTACCACAACGCGGTGCTTGCCGTCGCTCCATCCAGAACTTCGAGCGCACTCTTGATGGACTCCAATGAATCCTCGTGGGCCTGCAGATCCCCGGGATCAAACATCATCAGATTTTTGTACCCCGGGATCTCGTGCACACCAGTGCCCGCCGAATCCAAAATAGCAGATGGATCAACAGAAGCAGCCGAAAAGCCATTGGTGTCCGTGTTGAACAATCGGATCGCATTGTTCCCGGTCTGCGGCTCATAGAGATATACACCAATGAAATCCTGGTCTCCCCCGCCGTCCACGATCGTCACTTCCTGATCGAGTACGAGGGTTTCCACCCCATTACCGGCATAGTCCTGGATATACGCTTCGAGTATGGCAGGGGTAGCTTCGAGTGCGCCAGCGCTGGCGAACAAATCCTCCAGCGAAGCACTCGAGATCATTGGGTCCACAGTAGCAATGGAGGCGCCAGCCGCCTCATTGCCGATCCGTATCGCGGTATTCGCCGATGCACCGGAACTCGCAAACAACCCGTGCTTGATCGCGGCGATCTCGATGGTATTCGCCAGAATCGAAGAGGCGAGCAGGTATCTGGAGGCGGGATTCAGACCATCGCCTGGCTCAACCGATGAGCGGGGGACCACGGCATGGAGATCACGGACAATGTCGAGACGGACCGCGCCGATATCGAGATCAGCCGCATTGGGCGCTGATTTCAGAACATCCCACGAAACCATCGCCATACTCGGGAGACGCGTAGCGTACACCCCGGTTGCTCCCGCGGTCATCTGGTTAAAACGATCCGCCTGATGGAAATAGGTCCGACCGATCCCATCGAGTACACCACCAAATGATAAAACTGATCCACGGAAATCTCCAACACCGTTCCCATCGTCGTAGCTTGGAAAATCGATCTCATTGAGTGTGTTACGCAGATTCAGCAGTTCCTGCGTGGAAACACTTTGCGCCTGAAGAACGAACGCATGCATCCCGCCCGCGTGGATCGTGTGCCGATAGATCTCGGCATCACCCAAGCCTGCACTCGCTTCTGTAGTTCCGGGCTCAAAGAACCGGAGTTCAACAACATGCTGATCACCCGGCTTGAACTGCACCCCACCCGCTACCACAGGCGCGTTCTCGCGACCGACATAGAGCTCAGGAGAAACACGCAGAATTGTTGCCGCGTAGCTGTCAAAGCCAGTCGGTGGATTCAAAAGAATGGCCTTCGAGTCGTCATCCGCTTGGTATCCAAGTACGACAGACTCGCCCAACACCGAGTGCATCGGCACCGGACGAACACCGTCACCAAGCCCGAACCCTTCGATCCGCTGACCCAACGCGTCATACACCACCATCTGGATCTTGTGTGTTAAAACCTCCGGAATATGCTGCGAGGCCACCCCGTGACTCACGACTCGGTACTCATCGGTGATCGGGAACAGCCCGAATCGCTGATCAGTGATCTCCTTGTGCCAGAAGACCGATTCCGCTTCGATACCCTCGCGAGCCAGATAACTCCGAACCGGTTCGGCCGAAGCGAGCATGTCTTCAAAGAGCAACGCCTCGTTTAGGTTGTCAACCGATCCAACCCCTGTGTTGCTGTCCACAGAGAGTACGGTCGCACCAATCTGGCTATTCACCCGGATACTACTCGGCGAGAGACTGAGCGCCTGCTGGAGATCATGACTAACAAACTCGTGCTGCTTGAAAGAAGGATCCAGATCCAACCATGTATCGCCAGGCTCCTGTGACTGCCCCGTCCTCGCGCCACGGAATGGCTCAAGATCCACATACGCCATCACCCATGCGTGATCGAGTCGGATCGCCACCGCCTCGTTGTGCTCATACTGCAACTCGGCGGGAATACCACCACGCTGGAGAACCTCGAGCATGAGATCCGGTTCAGCGACACCCAACCAGCCCGCCGCGTCATCAATCTCGATCTCGATTGCGCCGAATGAGAGTCGCGAGGGAATACCGGCAGATCGGAGCATCGCCGCAAGCAGGCACGCCTGATCCAGATCATTCCCGGAACCTTCGATCAGGGTACGCCCCGCCCCCTTCACCGAGCCGAAGTAGGGCTCGTACACAATAGTATTGCGCACATACTCAAAGATCTTGACCGGATCACCGCCGAGTTCCGTGTTCGCGAGTGCGTAAACCGCATCCTCATCCGTTTCGGCGAATGAAATCCCGACAGCAGATTCTGTATCCGCGTTCTCAGGCGGGGACACCGGATCGCTCAGAACTCCATCGTCCGTGCCCAGCCCAGAAAAAATCTGCCCAATCAACTCATCCCCATCGGCCGCAAACTCCCAGGGGTAATCAAAGATCGGGACCGATGAGATCGGGTCGTGTGAGATCGCACGCTGTCTTCGTGGAAGAAGAGGCTTATATCCATCAGCGGGCACGAACGCACGCTCACCGATATTCTGACGCTCCGCAAGATCACGCAGGTCTTGGCGGGCGCGCAGCATCTGCCCCTCGGGCCCGCCTGCGCGTTCCGCAGACCGGAGTTGTCGGCTCAGTTCTAGGTACGCCTGCTGCGTTTGATCCATATAGGCATCGAAGCGTTTGATAAAGACACCCTTGGGGTCCTTCAGGTGCAGCTCGTTTCGAAAAATTGTTGCATCATGCTGGAACGCAGCGAACTCCGACCTGAGTTGCTTGAGCAGATACTCAAGATCTCCGCGGAGTGCTTGGCTCTCGCGACCCGAGCCACCTTGGAGCACATCCAAAAGATGATCCCGGATACCCTTAACCCGTATGTCGTACCCATGGCCACGGATCGCAAGCCGTGTCTCCCGCTCTCCCCGCTCTAGGAGTGACTCTTGGAGATCCTCCTTGCTCTCCATGGCCAAGAGCGTGGGCACCATGCACATCTGCGCGATCATGCATGTTGTCGTGATCGTGAGGATACTCGGCCGAATGTACCGGTACTTCTTTGCTCGCATCCAACGCATCATGGCGTGTTCTCCGTAAGCGAAAACAAAACTCAGTTCTGCTCCGTTATTTCCAAGTACTCGGTCTCGTCAAGCGGCCGGCTGAAGATATGCAGATCATCCACTGTTCCCGCATAACCATTGTCAAACTCATTTGGTCCCGCAAACTGAATCGCACCGCCATCGAGCGCTGTTCCAGTCACGCTCACCGGCGAGTTGAAATCGACCGAGTCGTCAATAAACAGGAATGTTCCGTCCGAAACACCAGGGTACGATTTGCGAGAAATCATCGCGACCCAATGCTCATTCCCGTCCAACAAGTCGTACGCCGGCACGGAGTTCCCTGTCGTCGCGATATACAGGAGCGGAACACCACCGCTGTCTTTATACAACATCAGAACAGGGCCAGTAGAGTCCGAAATAATTGGCACGAGCTCCTCGGTCACATAGTCCGGCTGGATCTTGACCAAGATCGACCAGTTGCGTGTCGGAGACTCAAAGACGGGGCCCGCTGTCGTCGCCGCCCCCTTCGAACTCAATGTTAACCGACCGCTGGTATCCAGCGCCGCACCGTTTGAGAGCACAAGCGTGGACTCGTTGGTATTCACAAATGATGTCGATGCCAAAACATACCAGCCTGTCTGATTCTCGAACCCCCAACTCGCAACCGGCACATCGGCGTAGATATCCGCGACCTCCGCGCTTGACAACGCGCCAGCAAAGATCTGGAGTTCGTCGATCTGCCCACCCTGGTAATACTCAACCTCACCACCGGGGTCGACCTTGCCGCCAACATAAATACCATCGGATCCGGTATACAAGCTCCCCGGAGGCCCGCTGCCATCTAGCGGCAGGGTCTGGAGCTCCTCACCATCAAGGTACAGCCGGATCTGATCCGCCCAGAGCGCCCCCGTCTGCACAACGGCCGCAACATGATGCCACCCCGCGACCAGGTAATCATTCGGGTCCGTCCACTCAACACCGCGGGTGTAGCCATCGACGGAGTACGACACTCGCCGACGGTTGCCCGTGATCGCAAAACTCCCCTCGCCGTTCTCACTTGTCTGCAAGAAGAGAGTCGACTCATCATGCGATGTCGCACCCGCCTCGAACCAAACCGAAAAAGTCCGCGGTGCCGTCCCGAGCGGAATCAGATCACGCGCCGGTGTTAGATCGATATACGCCGCGCCGTCGAGATCTACCGAAGCCGCGCTCCGCCCAGCCTGATACACCGGAGGTGTCGTGCTCACCACCGGCACCTGGGTGCTGCTCTGCGGCGAAACCGGCAGACTGACCGGGATCGGGTCTCCGATCACTTCGCCGGCACCGAGATCAAACGCGATATCGACCGGCTTCACCTGATACAACGCGCGGTTGATATCCACGAGAACTTGGTCCTGCGAAACATGCCCCGCCGGATCGATCACGCGGAGATGGATCCGGTGACGACCACGCGGGAGCACGACCGTAGGCGATGGCCCGCTCGCGATCACCTCGTCGTTGATCAACCAATCAAACCGGAGACGCCCGATCGAATCGTCCGGGTCGTAGGTCCCTGATGCATCGAGAGAAACCGTCGCAACACCATCAAAGTCCAGATCAAAGATCGCGTTCTCGCCTGTCCGACTTGACCCCGCGATCGCGACGGGTGCGTACCCGCGGGTCAGTGTGCCCGCACCGTACTGATCGATACCCCAGTCGAAGAGCTGATCGAGTTGCTGGCCATTCAATCGATCGCCGTAGACCAACAGTTCAACGACATCGCCCAGAAACCCATCCGCACTATGCAATGTGCTTGTATCATCCACACGCACTTCACCGGTCTGACTCCCACCCAAAGTGAGGTTCCCAAGGATCAGCGAACGGCTTGCGATCTCAAGACCGATCGGCTCATCGTCGTTGTTCGGATTGGTTGGACCCGCCAATCCGCTGCCGTTTGTTGAGCCGAGCCCACCCGTCCCGTTGTAGAACGAGCCACCCTCTACAAACGGCACGCCGTCGAGATACGACACCACACGGAGCGTTGAGCGTGTGTTCTTCACACTGATCACGAGCTGATGCAGCCCCTGCCCTTCAAGAATCGGAGCAGACATCGATCGGAACTTCAGCACACTCCCCAGATCCGCATCCGCCTCGGACCACCAGACCCCGATATGGATCTCGCCTTCGTGAAGCCAGACATTCATCCCGCTCGCGAACGCATCTGCGGATGGATCGGTAAGATACCCGGTCTGCAACAAGACACGCCGATTCCCGGTCGTCGGCACATCCTCTGCCGAGAACACAAGCTCAATCGTCGCGTCCTCAACAACCGCAGAGAGGTTGTCGAGAAGTTCCAAGAAGGCTTCCTGAAGCCCTGTGCCATCATCTGCAGATTGGATCACACCACCAGGACCGGCCATCTCTGAGATGGTGCGCATGACTTGGTCCGCAGGCATGTCATCATCAGGCCCCACAGTCGGGCTCTCAGCCGGGAGCGCGAACCCGATCGTATGAACAGGCACCCGATCGCCGCGAAGGCCCGCGAGCGTATCATGCATGTTGTAATACTCGCTTACATGGGTTGACTGATCGGAGAAAAGCTCGTTGTATGACCAATCTGTGACGGGGGATCCATTGACAGGCCACCTAGGATCTCCGTCGGTAAGAAACACTATTGCCTTCCGACGATTCAAAGAATCCAGCGCCTCCCACGCTTCTTCTAGAGCACGCGGTATATGAGTGCCAAGAGTCGGGGTTCCTCCCCATGGAGCGTCAACAATGGGAGACGACCACTCACAAATGCGATTGGTTACATCAAAATGAACATCCGAAAATGTGTCAGATCCAGTGCCAATTACGGTAAGAGATAGCTCCGCATATTCCTTGTCCGGATTCGCAGGATCATCATCATCTGCATCAAAGCTCAACATCCCAATCTTGTGATTAAGCGGATTACCTTCTTGCAATACTCGATCGGCAAGATTCCAAGCAGCATCGCGAGCATGTACAAATCTTCTTTTATAATAATCTGTATCTGTTGTTGCATCGAAGCATATTGGATCAATCAGCTTGTCAAGAAATGATCCACTATACATACTCCCTGAATGATCCAGCACCAAAACCATGTCCACCGGCCCCGCACCACTCAGCAGCGTGTCCCCATCAAAGTACACACTCGGCAGACATCCATACTTCAGCAAGTGATACTCCGGACCGGTCACGCCCGATGGCACTGTAAGATCGCCCCAACTCCCCGCCTGATCGCCCCAGACATCCACACGAACCGGTGATGTGCCGGAAGTCTCGACCCCACGATCTGCACGCACCCACAGCACCGCGTCTTCTGTATTGACCGGGTTTGAGATCCCGTGCTTGCTCACCAGATGATCACGAACAAAATCGCGATCATCCGCACCGATATCCGTCTCGAACATAAGCATCTCGACAATGCCGACATCACCCTCGGATCCTGTGGTCCAATCCGCGACCGTCACAGTATCCCAGTCAACGAGCGCACCGACCTCAAGTTCGCGCGGCGTGCCGCGATCGCGCCACGCTGTAACCAAGCTATTCCCGTATGTCTGCTGCAACATCAAAAGCACAGGTTCACCCGGCACAACCGATCCCAGCGAGACACCCTCACCGTCTGACTCAACTTCTAGCATCCCCTCGCTGTTGACGCGGATGTTGACGGCGTCTGTCCCGCTGCCGAGCGTTGCGATGAGTTGCTCAGGGTCCGTCTCCAAGAGCGGCACAAAGACCATCGCAAATGATGCACTCCCAGTGAGTGTCGAACCCGCATCATCCTCGATCCCAGCGACTTCCATGCCCATATCCGCGTCATCGAACTGGATCATCCGGATCTCGCAGCACCCCCCCATAAGCAGCGTCGGCGACGCTGTCGCACCCGAAACCGGGAGTAGATCAAACGCCTCATCCTCGTCCGAGTCCTTTATGCCGTTGGTAAGATCACCCCAAGAGGTGACCGCATTTCCAGACACGGTGACGACGCCCGTATCCGCACGCACCCAGAAATGGAGCGCGTCGAGCAGATCCTCGGTATACGGCACACGGTCAAGCCGGACCGGCTTTGCAATAAACTCTGAAGGAAGATAGCTCATGCCCGCGATCGATCGATCCGTGTTGGAGATGTCCAGGGCCGAAACCAAAATCTGATTGGCGAAATGAGCATTAAGCAACTGATCATTCAGATCGACGCCCGCTCCGTTTTCCCAGAGATACGCTCGCTGCCCCAAGCTGCCGGTCATTTTCCCGACGACTGTTCCCTGATTCGAACGCGCATACGGCTCAACACTGGAGCCTGAGGGTACCGCAAGCGACGCATTCACATTGATCTTGTCCCCTGTGAGCCGAACAACAAACGGGACCTCGTCCGAACCATCGGTATACGAGCCAGTGATATACGGTGCCGAACCATCGTACGAATCACTGATTCCATAAAGCCTGATATTGCCCGTTACCCCGCCGTCATCAACATGGGCAACACCGTCGCTGCCCACCCAGAGTGCGGAAACGCCGTTTCCGTCGTCGTACCACCCTACCGAAATACCTGCATCGTTAATCGCCAATAGTCGGCTGCTGATGCCCGAACCCGTTGTTAGACTTGTTGGGATAACCCCAGTGGCTACGGAACGAACATCCGACCAGATCACCGCGGTCGTGTCCGTTCCATCACTACTCCATCCCACCGCGGAAGATTCCATGCCCAAAGAGTTGATCGCCGCAACCGAGACAACCGTGGGCGATCCCGGCGCCATCAACTCACTTGTCACCCCGTAGGGATCATGGAGAAACGAACGCGTCACAGAACTGCTATCCGCACCATACACACCAACGACCACACCGTCATCACTGATATCCGTGGCGAACGAGTAGGTTCCAAGCCCACTTAATGACGCGATGGCAAGCTCATCCGTGTGCAGATCCTGCGGGACCGAACACCCTCGCCACACACTCGCATGCTGCGCTGTGGAAAGTACAGAATAACCCGCCATCCAGCCCGACTCGTTGATCCCACCACGGTAACTCCCAACATCGACGGCTCCAGGGTAAGCCGAATCGACCGAGTCCATCATCACCGCAACATACCAAGGCATCACAGGAGACGAGCCTGATCCATTGACCGTAAAACCAACGGCATCCAGCTCACGCCATGTTCCATAATCGCTAGACATACTCCCAGGCAACTCCACCGAGTTCCCGTAGAGCGTAGCGATGTACACCCCGGTCGGGTCACTCACCCCCGGAGCCCAATGAAAGTCGACCGACTGGACTGCCTGAACCTCGAGCGGCCCGATTTGCGCCGCCGGAAGATCGATCGACGACCCTCCCGCCATCGGTGTGAGACGCACCCCAACCTCCACATCAGTGAGATCGATGTTCCCGGTATTGCGGACCGAGACGGCAAGAACTGTCGTCCCGTTATTTGTGCTCGGATCGGGAATCTCAAGAAGCGAGGAGGCCAACGTCCCGTCGAATCCTTGCTCAGCCTGAGAAGTCGAAAGGATTTCGAACACGACGCTGCTGCATTCAAACGCTGCCCCAGAGGTGCTCGGCTCCTCATCAATTGACTGAACAATGCGATACTGCCCAGGAGAAAAATCAGGGCTGTTTGGCACAACCCACCCAAGATCCTGTTCGTGAACGGTGTTCGACGCGATCTCATAGATACGGTACGCAGGAAAAGCATGCAGCACAGGGAGCGAATCACCGCACGCCGGGAACGAGCCCTGATCAGCGTAGATTTTGACATTCACATCAAGGTCATTCGTCCAGGGCTGCCCGACCAGATTGGATACCAGCGAACGAATATCAACACGATCGCCGGGGTAATAGGCCTCCCGATCCGTACGAACCGATCCAGCAAGGCGATCACTCGCCTGCGGCCCAAGAATCTCGAACCCGAAAGTATCGACCGCCAACTCTTGATCGAGGGATTGATCAATGAGTCGCGCACGCGCCTGATACAAACCATACGGGATGGCCCCAGAAAGAAACGCATCGGAAAAGACATGCGGGTTTCCATCGACATCCTCAGGATGCACCGAAAAATCTCGGAGGTCTTGCGCAACGAAGCCCGCATCGTTAAGAATATCCAGATCAAGTCGCATAGAAGTCGGAACATAACCGACTGTCAGCGAATCGATAACCGGCGATATGCTCTTGCTCATCTCAGACCACGATGCAAATACAATCTTCACTTCCAGCAGCGTTGAATCCGCAATGCCGAAGCCTTCTAGATTGAGCACTCCGTCTTCTGGACTATCCGGATCCGCGTCGATCTCGTTCGCAATCGTGACCGAGACAAAGCTCGGCGACGAGCCAGAATCCGCACGCCAGCCATCGATCTGAGCCATTGATGTCGCGGGACGCACACTGATTGAAATAGGATCAGATGCGTTCGTATACACGATTGTGTCGCCCGGCTCCTCAGGCTGCGGCACTCCCTCGAGAACTCGCAGCTCCTGCCAGCGGACCTGCCTTCCGGCATCGACGACAAAGGACACACTACCAGTACTCACGAACGGGCTCACCGTCGAAGCACTATTCCGCTCAAGCATAATCGAACCGACCCGGAGCTGATCGTGCCCATTCGCCGAGCTCCCGATCACACGAACGCCGCTGTATTCATGCTCGGAGCTCTGCAGCTCCGCAGCGCTCCCAATCATGGTCCGCAGAAGACCGGTCCCCGTGTCGAACTGCAATGTACCGAGCACCTGCACCGCTTCATCGGGTGAGATAAACTCGTCCTCCTGACCCTGCGTTTCAACCACAAGCTGGATCGGCCCATCCCCGATCTGCACATAATCCGCGCCTCGCTCCTGCGTCGCGGAACTCGCCTGATCGGTGCTCGGACTTGGAATGTAATACTCAATCGATGACCGCTCACCGATCTGCCGAAGATCATTCGACGCCAGATCGCGCAGCTCCAGCTCATACGACAGTGTGACCGATTGGCCCGTCTGAACTGTCGCAAGCTCGGTCGAATCGACCTGCAGCACGATCTCGGCGCTCTCGCCACTGTTCCCCGAGTGAACTGTCAGCCCGCCCTCACCATCACGCAACTCCTCGGGCGAACTACCCCCGATGGTTTTCGTCACCACCGAGTCCACAATCGTGTTCCCGGGTGACAACGGAATCCGATCCGTGATCACAAGCTCTTCTTCCGGCAACGGCTCACGCGGAATCGAACCCAGATACCCGTACGACGCATCATCGCCGATACCCAGCGGATACACCATCATCTTGGCATCTGAAGCCGTAGACAAAGTAAAGTCGGCTCCACTGAAAGACCCGAGTGCAAACTGAATATTCATCGCCGGCACAGTTGGCACAAGCTCACCAGGATCAATGGTGATATTCCCATTGTACGGCGTTAGAACATCAGCCTTGCCTTCCCATATCCCGTCAGAGTAATTAAACCCCCATGGGATGACCCGCAGAATTGCTGCTGAGTAACCTGTCTGATCCTCGCCCAGCGGAGTTCCTCCTACAGGATCTGGATACAAGGCCCAATCAGTCTGCGAGATAAGAGCAGGAGCCTCGGCTGGGAGAGGATCAAAGTAACCATAGCTACCCGCCTCCAACCAAAACGCACCTCGGCATGATCCATCCGCATACTGATCATTGCCGAGGCCAACGAACTGCAAATTAATGGACGATTCACCCTGAGTCCATCTATGAGATACAGACACATCAAGCCAATACTCATCATCATCCGGATCGTTTAAGGCTCCTAGCTCACCCGAAGACAATCCACTTGCATTGTAAGATCTTTTAATTGCCAACACCTTGCCTGCATCCGTATTATCAATGTATGAAGTAGGGGCAATAATTAAAAAATAATGTGCAAATGGTAAGTCATATCCACAGTAAACCGTATTTAGTTTCATAAATGATTGCGGATCACCTACAAACGCTTCCGCAAAAATCATCGGGACTGAAACACTCAGATTGCTTTGATATAGATCTACCGGTACAACTGGTACAGTTGATGGATCCGCTGCGATTCCCGCCTCATCCAACTCATTTAATCCTGAGTAATATGGCGCAGTACCACTAAAATCCTCCGCGACTCCACACCCGCTATCAAAGTAGTCATCGCACTCCGAACCACATGCTTCAATAGTAAAACCCTCTACATTCCTCTGATGCATCTGCGACTTTTCACCCAAACTTATACCACCAGGAGCAATGCTTCGACCTGCGCCGTATGCCGGCGTCCACTGTCGCGGACTCGCCGTTATACTGATCTTGGCGTCAGATGTAACCGAGATAAGAGCTGGAGCAAGATCTTTGGATATTGCTAACTCGCTCGTCCCTTGAAGCATGATTGTTCCGCTCGGAAGTTCACCGTTGTTTTCTGCACGCAACAACTCTTTCCACGGACTATTCTGAAACTGGTCAATAAACAAATCAATATCATGGATAACACCAAGCGTAAGCCTGCGATTCAACTCATCTATTCCCGGCCGTTCTGCACTGTCTGCTGGATTGGTATGCAGCCAAGCCAAAGGCGCCCAAACCACATCCCATGTCTGACCCGCATACATGGGATTTCCCGGGCTCGCCAATACAAACTCTTGAATTTTACCGCTTTCCCACTCTGTTTGACCTGTCACCGTAATCGATGAATCGACAACATTGGTTCCGGGTATCTTGATGCGCACCTTGAGGTCTTCGGTATATTCCGTCGAAACAATCCGGAGATCAAAGCCATCCGACCACTTATGCGGTGCCAAAGGGATGTGATACCGAGTTCCCAACAACCGATCCGGAAGCAACTGCGCCAAAGTCTGATCGCATGTTGACCGCCGATTTGCCGCACATCCACCCGCAGTGAACACCGCAATCGGCTTATCCGCATTGATCTTCATCCCATTGAGCAGATTCAAACCAGAATCTTCAAGATACGGCTCAATCGGTGCGTACGGCCCCTCCCCCTCTTCCAACTCAAGCGTCAGAAGATGATAATCATCCGCGGTCATTGTCCACGCCTGTCCACGATCTAGCACAACAGACTCTGGAGCGGGGATCGGTGAACCGATATTCTGCTCCATCAAAGGGGAGGCCGTGAAGTTCAGGTGCGTCCCGTTCCGCGTTGCAACGACCGTCACACTTGCTTCGGGCGCAATACTGTTGACCACAACACGGTCCGGAATATCGATGTTGAGTGTGTATTCCTTGCCGAGGTTGTTGATCGGGAAGACTCGAGTCACATCCGGCGAAAACAAGCCGTCATACCATGCGGGTCCCAAACAGGTACTCGAAGCACCACTCGGGTTTGGCTGCGCACTCGGATCAATGTACGGCCCTTCCACCGCATACAGCAAAACACGCACATTGCCATCCGCCACGATCCGAAACACACCTTCCTGAACGCCACCGTCCTGATCCGGATCCATCGAGACCAGAATGGGCTCGTAGTCCGTGCCCAACGAACCATCAGGATCAAACATCGTTTCGATCTCAATCGCCATTGGTGCGCCGTAATCCACGGTTGTAGGATCGAGCGAGTCTTCATTATCAAACCGCTTAATTAGATTCCCAGATGCATCCCAATATTTGTAAGCATGAACCTCACCTCCATAAAGAAACTGTAACGAGAACTCGACAGGCCCACCCGTAGCTGGTGAACCATTTGCCTCTAACGCACGCTCTACAATAATGTGATACACACTCCGAAGATTGTCTGGCGAACTCTCTCCAGTCCATCGCCCCAACGAGTTCCCGGGAAGCGCGAAGTAGAATGTCTGTCCAGCATCCGCAACCGCACGCGGCGACCACACACACAGACAAAGCACCGCGATAATCACTCGGAGTTGTTTCATTGTTAACCTCTCGACTCCACGCTGAACCACACTGGTCACGGGCCTACTGCCCCTGTCCTCCGGACTTCCAAGATCACTTCGATGATCTCGCCATCGCGAGCAGGAACCTCATCGTTCTCGCCCAGCTGCACCCCGTTGTGCTTCACAACCTTCTTCAAGAGCGCAAAACCGTCCGCACCGAGCACCGTGAACATCTGCCGGCGAACGAAATCGTTCCCCGAGATACCCGACACACGCACAACCACGGTGTACGAAACCCCTTCTTCCAGCAACTGAGTAGTTGCCCCAGACAAACTAAAGGTGACTGTCGCCGGCGATCCCGAAGGGCCGGTGCTCGTCCCCTCAACAGGCGACGAGAACGGCACAAAGGTGTCGTCATTTACCTTCACCAACTCGAAATCGATGTCATAGCTGGGCGCTGTCGCAGAGTTCGATTCGTAGTACACCGTGACCCGGAGATTGTCGAGATCCGCAATCGCAACAGGTGGATTCTGGATCTCCGGAATATTCTCCGCGCCGTATTCATCAACAAACGCGATATTGACCGCGGTCACCGCACCGAGGCTCGGAACCTCAAACGAGACGATCTCGTCATCAATGAAATCACGGACACCGGTATTCGGATCCTCATACCAAACCTCGCCGAGCGCTTGATAAGTGCCCGCGGCCATCTGCCAGACTTCGTCACGCGGAATCCGGAAGATGCAACGCGTCGTCCCACCGCCAGGCCCATACGGTGCGGTGGACATCGCAACCCACTCCGTACCCGAACCTGTGTCAAGACGGAAATATCCGCCGAACCCGTAACTCGGGTTGTTGCAAACATCCCCGTAATCCAGATAGAAAACCAAATCACCGTTCGCCGCGAGTTGATGCGTCATTGTCAGATCACCCGAAGTGAACTGGAATGTTGCTTCATCAACATTGTTCGTCAGATCAACATCCTGCTGATCGCTCCCATTCTCCAACGGCTGAACCAGCACACACACCGTCCGGCTCGCGGAAAGCTCGGGGATCCACTCGATCTCCACATCGAGCTTGCCTGTCTCCTGCAAAACACCATCATCACCCGCCGGATCAAACGCCGTCAAACCACCCGTCGGCACCTCAACATCCACATACCCAATCAACCGGTAGCTCGGATCGGAGTAATCCGGAGTCCCCAAAGCGTCAATCGCGGGCCCATCGCTGTACGATCCCTCGCGGAACCACACGCGGACATCGGTCCCCTGCGGGATGATTTCGTCGCCCATATTCCAAATGGTCGCACTAAGTTTGACAACTTGATTGCTCGAAAGATCCGCATGATCAACGCTCAAGGAGTTTGCCAGTATGGCTAAATCAGCACCATCTGTCTCTAGCTGGTAGTCCTCAAGGGGTTCACCAGGTTCTCGATCAGCCTGGTCATACACTAACCCCACCCCATAGTTATTCGACTCATCAGATTCACGAATTCGTTCGTTGTAATCGATGAGAACACCAATGACTGCGATGGGGTCTCCTTCACCATCGCCGTAAAAATTGTCCATTGTAAATGGTGGCTCCTCGCTCCCTAACACATCAGTTCCATCATGATCTTGAAGCGGGACATCTACTTTTACCGGCGGGCCAACAGCCACTGGATGAACAACCTCACCATCAACAACTCTCGCAACACGAGGATCTCCTCGAAAAAACTGAATGTGGATTGTGGTATCAGTGTCTGCAAGGTGCTGAATCTGAACTGGGCTTGCGTCATCAGCAATAACAAACTCATCTAGATTCGGATACCCATTCACGACATGATCCGTGGGATCATTGTGGTGATACGAGTATTGCGCGATCCAAATATCCGGCAACTCACTC
>JAGQOC010000055.1 GCA_020427745.1 Phycisphaerales bacterium
ATGCCGATGAGCAACGCGATGATGGCGATGACCACCAGCAGCTCGATCAAAGTAAATGCCTTGTTGCGTCTTTCCACGACGACCTCCAGTTTCATCAGGTGCTGCCCAATCCCGCGAGTTCACCAACGGTGGTGCAAGAGAATGGACACTTGGTTCTTTGTCCGGGATGCACACCCAGCATCGGCTGGAGTGGTCCGTTTCTGTGCGATCCGCATTCCTGTTCGCTCAATCCGGGTTTCGGTTCCAATCCGCATGGGAATGGCCGAGAGATCCCGAAAAGACGCACGAACAGGGCACGAATGCATGCGCTGGCGAGACGGTGCCTACACAGCACCCGGCGCAACTGCATGAGACAGTTATATGAGTTTTCCACCCCCGCTGCAACCGCGGACGGGCTCCGCATTCAATTTTCTTGACAAATCTTCGCACTCGCTGCCTGCTCAGATCGCGTTCCGATGAACGAAACCTCGGAAGACCGTTATAAACAAAATCCGTACATCAAACCAGATCGACCAGTTCCGGATATAGAACAGATCGTACTGCAATCGTTTCTTCAGGCTTGTGTCCCCTCGGAGCCCGTTGACTTGGGCCCACCCGGTCATCCCCGCCTTGACATGCTGCCGGATCATGTAGCCACGCCAGTCCTCACGGAACCGGTCGATCAGTTCCGGGCGTTCGGGGCGAGGCCCAACGAGCGCCATATCGCCCTTGAGCACATTGATCAGCTGCGGCAGCTCGTCGAGACTCGTTTTGCGGAGCCAGCGTCCGAGCCTGTGGATGCGGGCGTCATCACGAGTCGTCCATGCTGTCTCCTGCTCCGCCCCCGATACCGACGGATCATCGATCATCGTGCGGAACTTGTAGATCCAGAACACATCGCCGCCCAGACTCACGCGGCGTTGTTTGAACAGCACAGGACCCCTGGTTGTGATCGCAATCCCGATCGCGATGACGAGCATGATCGGCGAGAAGAGGAGCAACGCGACGGATGCTCCGACGAGATCAACCGTCCGCTTGAGCACCCCCCCCACGCCCGCCATCGGGCTCTCGCGATAACTGAGGATCGGCATTCCTTCGAGCTCGGACACCGCCATGTTCTGGGGGAGGTATCTTGGGTGGACATCGGGAACGATGCGCACATCCACCGCGAAGCGTTCGAGTCGCCTGAGGATCTGGGGGAGCTGGGCGGACATGGCGCTCGGGATCGCGAGGTAGATCGCGTCGACCGGATGCTTCTCGAGGATGGTTTCCATCTCTCTGGTGCCTCCCTTGACGGGGAGGTCCATGCAGTGCACCCGATTGGTCTGCTCGTGGTGGCTGATGAAATACTCGACCTTGATCCCGGTCCAGGAGTTCCGCCCGAGTGTGCGGGCGGTGATCTGCCCGAGCCGGCCCACGCCAATCACGGCGGCGTGGCGTGCGTTCCATCCCCGCTTGCGGATGGCGCGGAGCGTGAGGCGGAGCGCGAGGCGGTACATCCCGATGAGGAACGGCAGGATCGCGAGCAGGATCACGAGTTGGAGGCGGAATGGATCTGCGGAGAGTCTCCATCCTGGATAGGTGGCGTTGGGCGGGGGGCGTAAGCCGTTGAACAAGTGCTCGCTCCCGATCGCCCAGATCGCCACGACGATCATGGCGACCGAGATGAGCGAAGCGCGGAAGACCTGGGCGAACTCGCCGAAGAGTGTCCGGTCGCGTCGTGGTCGATACAGCTTGCTGAGATACATCGTCGCGATCACGATCGGGACGGCGTAGACCACGAGCGAGTCCTTGAAGTAGGACTCCCAATCGCTTGCGGACGGGAGAGGCTCACGGAAATACGCGAGCCGTACGACCCATGCAACGATGCACGCACCGGAGACAGCGAGGACATCCACGATGCCGAACAGGGTCAGGAAAAGATCACTTTTCTGCTTGAGCACCCTGCTTCAACCTCCCGGTCTCACACCCCGAGGGTGTGAAGTTGCGGAACGACCCCGATGCCCGGATGGTATCCGTGTTGAGCGGGGATCCCCATCCATTTCGAAAGGTTCCGGCAAGAAAAAACGGCGTGGAACGCCGTGAAATATAACAGATTGATGGACTGGTTGCGCCGCTGTTTGTGCGCGCCGCGATCAGTCTTGGAGGACTTCTTCGGGCGCGGGCTCGGGGCGTTTGAGCTCGGCGAGGTACACATCGAAAATGAGCGTCTCGTTCGGGGGGATATTGGCGCGGGGGTTCCCGCGTTCGGCGTACCCGAGATAGCCCGGGATCACGAGCTTGCGATGGTTCCCGTTGGCGAGCCCGTCCATGCCGATGCCCCATCCGGTGATCGCGCCCTGCCCCGGGGGATAGATGAATGTGTAGGGGACTCCGCGGATGGAGCTTGAATCGAAGCGGTAGCCGTTGGTGAGATAGCCGGAGTAGTGGACGGACATGGAGTCCCCGGGCTGAACAACCATATCTGCGGGCTCACCGAACCCGAGGATCGCCATCCCGTCGTCGCGTCGATCAACGGTGACCACTGGTTCGCTGCGTTTGAAGGTGTAGGAGCCGTCGACACCCGCACCCCAGACGACCTTGCCGTTGGCGTCGTAGCCGCGATCCGCGGTGGTGAGTGTGTCACCATCCAGCGTGAGCGAGGAGGTCATCTCAACGGCACCGCCGGACCCGGTGGGGTACGGGTATGGTGAGGCGCCTGTGAAGCCGTTGCTGGTGGGCTGCAACTCGACATCCATGGTCGCGATGAGCTGGTCGCCAGAGAGCTGAGGGAAGTATTCGGGGACGGCACCCATCGAGGTGAAGGTCCCGAGCGAATCGGGGCCGACGGCGAACTCGTAGGTCCGAAGACGGACCTTCCCTTTGTAGCGGTAGAGCTGGAAGATCGCCTGGCGGTACGGTGCCCAGGGGGTTTCGGCGTGTGCGCTCTCGACATAGAGGGTGTCGCTCAGACCCTCGACGGGAACGGGATTGATGCTGATGAGGAGGTCCGAGGTCGCGACGGAGCCGTCCTCGTTTCGTCCCGATTCGACGGGCGTGGCGCTAGTCCAGTAGCCGGAGAGCTGGGACGCGATCATCGCCATGTCGTTGTCGGTCCAGCTCGGGGTGTAGAGCTCGGGGTAGACCGACTCGGGGGCGGCTTGCTCGGTGGTCTCGGCATCCTGAGCAATCGACGGCTGTGCGAGCATCGCGGCGGCCGAGAGGGCGAGGAGCGTGCGGAATCTTGGCATGGTGTCATCTCCTGAGAATCACGGTGTTTCAGCCGGGTTTTGGGCTGATTGACGATTGTAGGCGTGTTTTGTCGAACCAAGGATCGGAACTTGACGAATCAAGCATTCAGAGGGGGTGCCCGCGTGGAGTACAAATCAGATTGGGAGGACACCCCGCGATCCGAGATAGACCCTGCGCTCGCGGAGACGGTGGCGGACTTTGAGCCCGTCTTTGAGGCTGTTGAGGACCCCGGCGGGGATCTCTTTGAGACAGACGCGATGCTCGGTGGAGAGTTCGAGGCATCCGAACGCCTACTGGAGGGTTTCGATCCCGAGGCCCACATCCACAACACCAGGGTCTTTGCGAAACAACAGCGGAGGCAACGCAAGCGATTCCGCAAGCAGATGCTCTCTGAGGGCGCCCAGTTCATCTATGGGCTGCTGATTCTTGCGGGAACAGCGGGGCTGATTGCGCTCGCAACAACCATCCAGTCGGTCGAGTTGCTGACGGCGATGATCATCATCTGCCCGATTGTGGTGATCTACAGCGTCATCAGCTGGAAACGCTGGCTCCGCGGGGCGCCATATGTCTATCGGTTGATGACCTCATTGGGCGAGGACGCGGAGAATCTGGTGCATTGGCGGGTGCCGTTCCTGCGGCTGTGAAATTTTCACCTATTTGTTACAAACAAGTCATGAATCACCCCTGCAATACGCGGTACTTGTGGGGGTTGAGCGATTCAGTTAGACTAACCGTGCGGCATCGGAGGGGGCCCGGTGCGTGCCGCGGATGGATCAGCAGGGACTGGGGGCGAGATGCCGAGGGAACAGCAGCGACCAGAGCGGAAGGAGCTTCTTCCGAATGTTGATCCGGAGTTGCTCCGGGCGGCACTCAATCCTGTGGAGCCTGAGCCGGAGCTGGTGTTCAACCCGGACGACGAGGAGAACGCGGAGTATCTGTTCGGGAATGATCCCGAATCCGAGATCTCCCGCATCTCGGATCGACGGAGCCTGATCCGCAAGCAGGCGCTCAGCTCGGGCGGGCAGCTCGTGTTCGGCATCCTCGTCGCGATGGTCGGGCTCGGGCTCGCGATCATGGCGATCACCAACCCGGAACTCGTCTACATCATCCCGGCGGCGATCGTATCGCCCCTGAGTGCGTGGTTTGTGTACACACGCTGGAAACGCTGGCTCGGGCAGCTGCCGTATTTTTATAAGCTGCTGACCTCGCTGGGCGAGGACGCCGAGAATGTGCTCGAGGATCGCGAGCGGAAGCAGCACGAGAAGTATGTGCGAAAAATCGGCGACCTTTATGCGCACAACAAGAAACAGCGGGCCAAAGAGAAGGACTCCTGAGCTCAAAGAAAAGACCACGCCGTGAAGCGTGGTCTCTGTATTTGATGGACTGATCGTTCGTTTACGCGAGTTCGGGGAAACGGTCCTTGACGATCTTGACCAGATCCTCGACATGCGAGGCGGACTCGTCGAAGAGCTTCTGCTCTTCGTCGGTGAGCTTGAAGTCGACGATCTTCTCGACGCCGTCCTTGCCGAGCATGGCGGGGACGCCGACGAAGAGCCCCTTGTGCCCGAACTGCCCGTCGAGATACGCGGCGCAGGGGATGACGCGTTTTTTGTCCTTGATGATCGCCTCGGCCATCTGGATGGTGCCGAGTGCGGGTGCGTAGAACGCACTGGTGCCCATGAGCTTGACGATCTCGCCGCCGCCGACCTTGGCACGCTCGACGCACGCGTTGATCTTCTCTTCGCTGAGCATGTCGGTGACGGGGATGCCGTGGACTGAAGTGAGGCGGGGGAAGGGGACCATGTCGTCGCCGTGCCCGCCGAGGAGCATCGCCTGGACATCCTCGACGGAGACGCCGAGTTCCCACGCGATGAATGCGCGGTAGCGGGCGCAGTCGAGGGCGCCGGCCTGGCCCATGATTCGGTTGGTCGGGAAACCGGTCGCCTTCCACGCGGTGTAGACCATCGCGTCGAGGGGATTGGAGACGAGGATGACGATCGAATCCGGCGCGTGCTGCTTGATGTTCTCGGAGACGGACTTGACGATCTTGACATTGGTCTCGATCAGGTCATCGCGGCTCATGCCGGGCTTGCGGGGGAGCCCCGCCGTGACGATGACGACATCCGAGCCTGCGATATCCTTGTAGTCGAAGGTGCCGGTCAGTGTGCAATCAAAGCCCTCGATGGGAGCGCAGCAACCGAGGTCGATCATCTTGCCCTTGGGCATGTGCTGGTCGGGCGCATCGGGGCGTGGGATGTCGAGGAGGACGATGTCGCCGAGCTCTTTGGCGGCGGCCCAGTGGGCGCAGGTCGCGCCGACATTGCCCGCGCCGATGATGGAGATCTTTGCTCTTCTGGTGGCCATGCTGTGTGGTCCTTTTTGTGCGTTTGCCGCGGATGATGCGGCGTGGTGGAATGATCCAGTTCGGGTCTGCATCCTAGTCCTGCTCGACGCGGATCACGACCCCTCTGCGCGTGCTTCCTCGTCGGCGTCGGCCCATTGGACCGGGACCGGGTCGATCGGTTTGCTCGCTCGGGGAGGCAATGGGACGGGGCAGATTTCCCCGCCCACGAGCAGCGGTATTAGCAGGGGCTGCCCGGGCGGGAGCTCACCGGTGACGGGGGCGACAAGGTCCCGCTGGACGCCGCCGCCGAGGAAGTTGAACTGTCGGTAGACCTGGTGGACGGGACGGACGATCTGGGGATCGAAGGTGTCGCCCTCGCAGGTTTGCAGGAACTCGCTGATGATCTTGATGACCTCGTCGTCGGGCTGCCCGCCGGCGTTGTCGCGGGTCCACGCGACGGGGGCACCCTCGAAGAGCTCCGTCCCGGGGGTGGCGATGAAGATCTCGCCGAGGAAATCAGTGTCGAGGAGCTTGTCGGTGATATCGGCGGGGTGCCGGGTGATGAACCGATCTGAAGACACGATCCAGACGACTCCTTCGTGGAGGGATTCCTCCCAGGCTGTTCGGGCGTCACCCATGAGGATCATGAGCGACTCGGGCATGGGCTCGCCCCCCCACGACTCGTTGAGGGTCGCCGCGTGCTCCTTGATGCCGAGTTCCGCTTTGTCCATCGCGAGCGGGCGTTCGTCGGGGTCGAGCTTGTGGAGTTCGGTGAGCGCCATCGAGAGCGCGTGGAGCGCGATCGCGGGGGCGATGGATGCACGCCAGCGTTCGCCGGTCTCGTCCTTTGGGAGCGCGACGGCCGACTGGGCGAAGTGCACCCATCCCGCGAGGAGGGTCGCCCAGGTTGTTGTGTCGTTGGCGCTCATCACGAAGCCTAGTTCGGATGCACCTCGGTCATGGAAATGCGCATAAAAAAACCCCCGGGCCGTGGTGGGCATGCCCGGGGGTGGGAGGCACGAGATCGGGATTACGGAAGGCCGGGAAGCCTGACCGATCTCGGCTGGGTGGGTTGTCCTCCGCGTTTGCGGAGCCTTCGTCATACGGGTCGGCGGCGGCGATCAACACCCGGTTCGGCGTGATCCGCTCTCTGGTTGCCCGATGCTCGCGGTTCCTTGGCCCCCTCGGGCCTGTCGCGAGCAGCGCGGGCTCGGATGAACGGGCGAGATCATTCCGTGACCCCAGTACCCGCAGCACACATTCCGTTCGTTTGCTGACCTTCTCTTCGCATCGAGCGTCCGCGCTCGACCCGACTGTTGAAAGCCGCCGCCATTCTCCCGTATTCGTTCTGGTTCTCCTTTAGCTGCAGCCCATCGAGGCGCCGCAGTTGAGGCACTTGTAGCATGTCCCGGATCGGACGGTGATCGTGCCGCACACATCGCAGGGCGGCGCGTCGCCGGCGGACTCCATCGCCATCGACAAAGTTGCGCTCATCGAGGTCGCCTTGGTCGAGGTCTTGGTGCCGGACCCTGTGTCGATCGCGGTCTGCGAGATCTCTGACTTGTGGACGCTGATTGTTGTAGTATCCGTGTCCTTGGGCTCGATCTCACCGGCGGGGATGCGCCGGACGGTGGTCCGGGTTTCCGTCGGCTTGTCGCTCGACTCCCGTTTGGGCGCGTTGGCTTCGCGGTAGCCCTCGATGAACTCCATGCCGAGCCAGCGGAAGATGTAATCGACGAGTGACTTGGCGAAGGGGATCTCGCGGTTCATGGTCATGCCGCTGGGCTCGAACCGCTGGTGGGTGAACTTCTTGACGAGCGATTCGAGCGGGACGCCGTACTGCAGCGCGACGGAGGTCGAGGTGCCCAGCGAGTCCATCAGCCCGCCGATGGTGGAGCCTTCCTTCGCCATCGTAATGAAGAGCTCGCCCGGCATCCCGTCCTCGTAGATGCCGCAGGTGAGGTAGCCCTCGTGCCCTGCGACATTGAACTTGTGGGTGATCGATCGGCGTGTCTCGGGGAGCCGGCGACGCATCGGGCGGTGCACGATCTCGACTTCCTTCTTCACGACGATCCGGACATTCTCACCCGCGACGGCTCCCGCGAGCTCCGCGACATCATCGGCGACCTCTTCAAGGACCGCCTGACGCTCGAGTTCGTCGACCACGGTCTCGTCGTCGAGCTCCGCGTCCGAATCGCTCTTGATGTTGAGCGGCTGGGAGAGCTTGCACCCGTCGCGGTAGAGCGCGTTGGCCTTGAGCCCGAGCTCCCAGGACTCGCGGTAGGAGTCCTTGATGTCATCGACCGTCGCGTCGTGCGGGAGGTTGATGGTCTTGGAGATCGCACCGGAGATGAACGGCTGGGCCGCCGCCATCATGCGGATGTGCCCGCCGGCGGAGATGAGACGCGTGCTCATCGGGCCGCACTTGCTCGCGCAGTCGAACACCGGGAGGTGCTCATCCTTCATGTGCGGTGCGCCCTCGATGGTCTGGGTGCCGCAGATGACGCGGTTGAGCTCTCCGATCTGTGCGTTCGTGAGGCCGAGGTGCTTGAGGGCGTTGAACGCGGGATCGCTCTTGGCGGTTTCGGGGTTGAGCCCGAGCCGCTCGAGTGTCTCGTCGCCGAGCCCCCACGCGGTAAATGCGAAGCCGAGCTCGAAGACTCCCGGGAGCTGCTTGGTGATCTTCTCGAGGTCCGCGTCGCTGAACCCGTGCTCACCGAGCCAGCGGCTGAGTGATTTCCCAGTCGCGTTCTCGACGCTCCTGGGCATCGGGACATCAAGCGAGAGGGTGCCGAGGATGTACTCGAGCATCTCTCTGCGCTGCTCGTCGGTGTATCCGAGCGAGCGGAGCGCGGGATCGACGGACGCGTTGACGATCTTGAAGTACCCGCCGCCGGCGAGCTTCTTGAACTT
>JAGQOC010000260.1 GCA_020427745.1 Phycisphaerales bacterium
GCCCGGGCTTCACGGCTCGGGCGCCCGTTGGTCTTTTTGAGACCCGGGATCAGCAGGTTCCGTCGGGATCGGGAAGGGGGCGGATGCGTTCGCTCACATCCTTCGCCTTGCCCCCGGTGCGGAGCTCGTTGAGCAGGCGGAGATAGGTGTCGTAGCGATCTCGCGAGATCTCGCCTGCGTCCACGGCGGTCTTGACGGCGCACCCGGGTTCGTGCTCGTGGGTGCAGTCGGTGAACTTGCAGCTGTGGACATATCCGGCGAACTCGGGGAAGTACCAGTGGAGGTCTTCCGGCGTGATGTCCGCGATGCCGAAGAACCGCACGCCGGGCGTGTCGATAACGCGGATGTCGGGGTCGATGAAGTGCATCGTGGACGCGGTGGTTGTGTGGCGTCCGCGTTGGTCCTGCCCGCGGAGCCGACCGGTGTCGATCCCGAGCGCCGGATCGAGTGCGTTTGCCAGCGAGGACTTCCCGACGCCGGAGTGCCCGACGAACGCACAGGTTTTCCCCTGGAGCCACTTGCGGAGGTCGTCCACACGCGACGCGGATTCGTCTCCCGGGTCGGCGGCGCAGACCACGACGGGGATGCCCGTGTCTTTATATGGATTGAGCTGCTTGAGTTCCTCGGCTAGTTCGCCGGGTTTCATGAGGTCGGCCTTGTTGACGGCGATGATCGGATCGATGCCCCCGGCTTCGAGGGCGATCAGGTACCGGTCGATGAGTCTGGGGTGCAGCGGCGGTGAGACGACAGAGACGACAATGACGACCGTGTCGACATTGGAGGCGACGACGCGTTCGTTGTTGGGGTTGTGCGCATCGGGGCGTGCGAGCTTGGTCTTCCGCGGGTGGACATGGGTGACCTCGTGGTGGTCCTCGTCGCCGGGGATATCGAGCTCGATGAAGTCCACGCGGTCACCGACCGCGATCCCGGCCTGCTGGCGTGCCGCGAGCTCGGCGCTCAGTCGGCATTCGATGGGCTCGCTCTCGGGCGCGTCCTCGAGCACGGTCGCCCGCCGGCGTGTGAGCCCGACGACAGTGCCGGTGATGGTCTCGGAGGGCTCGTGATGCTCGACGGGCGTGTTGACGCCGGTGTGCTCTTTCTCGACGATGCGGAGCACCCAGTCGATCAGCGGATCGGGCCGGCGTTTGGAGTTGCCGATTCGTTCGCCCTCGATGGTCTTTGGGGCTCTGGATCGTCTCCGTTTTTGGGCCTCGGATCGCTGGGCGCGCGCGCGATCGAACAGCTCGTCGCGTGTGGACTTGGGGAGCGCGTCGAGGATCTTCTCGAGTTGCTGGCGTTGGTGCCGATTCACTCGGGGAGTTTCTCCAGCTCGCTCTGCACGCGGTCGACCAGACGCCCGACGGTGTCGGCGCCGAAGTCGAACGGGAGACCCGCGGCCTTGAACAGCTCGGGCAGCGGGCGTGACCCGCCGAGCGAGAGGGCTTTCTTGTACGCGGCGAGCGCGGCTTCTTCGCTCTGTTCCTGGCTGATGAGCCAGATGCCGAGTGCGCCGAGCTGGGCGATGCCGTACTCGATGT
>JAGQOC010000056.1 GCA_020427745.1 Phycisphaerales bacterium
CTCTACCAACTGAGCTACGTCCCCGTTCGGGGTGGGCCTTGGCGGGTGCCGGGCCGGGGTTGAGTGTAGATCGGATCGGGCGTGGGTCAAGGGATTTGGGCGCGGTTGGTGCGCTCTCGGACCTTGTTTGGTGGGTCTCGGGGGCGGATTCATGGCGGTCGCGATTGAGTGGGGCGGGGATCGGGTCGATCCGTGGGTCAGAGGATCCGATGCACGCAAGCTATGAGGCCAACTGGTGGATGACGGGGGATGGGCGGCTGCTCGTTGGCGCGTTGGCTGAGCCGATCGGGTGTCTGGCGAGCGGGACGGTCTGTCCGGGGAACAACAGCGGGATCATCCGGATGTTTCGGGGCGAGCCCGCGATGCTCACGAGTTTGCCGAGGGGGCTGCTCGACGAGCTCAGCGCTCACTTTCCGGGTGTCCGCTGGTGGGTGCAGGATGTCCCTGAGCGTTCGCCGGCTCGGGTCTCGCACTGATGACAGGCTAGTTGGTTGATGGGTCCACGCTGCGGCTGAGGAGGGACTCAACGGCTTGGTGGACGCTCTGCTGCGCGATGTGCTCGATGGCGCAGCGCTCGGGGTGGTCGTTGGCGGACTCGCTTGGTGGGAGGGTTGGGTCGGCGACGAGGATGGTCTCGGTCGGTGAGCCGTCGGGGAAGCGGGCGACGGGGATGGTGGTCCATCGCGGGTCGGTGGGGCCGAAGAGGGTAATGAGGGGGCAGCCAAACGCGGCGGCGATGTGGCGCGGGCCGGTGTCGTTGGTGATCATGATGCGGGCGCCGGCGAGGATGGGCTTGAGGGCACCGAGTGTGTTGCCGAGCCTGGGCAATGAAATTGGTGTGGTTTGTGAACGCGCGATGATGTTGTCGATGAGTTCGGATTCGGCGGGTGAGCCGTTGATGAGCACGCGGAGTTTGTGCGCGCGGTGGAGGTGATCGGCGAGTGCCGCGAAGCGGTCGGTGGGCCAGCGTTTGGCGGGGTTGTTGCCGCCGGGATTGAGGACGGCGTAGGGGGAGCTGATCTTTGCGGCTGCGAGAGTTTCGTTGGCTTTGTTGCGGTCTGCGTCGCTGATGGGTAGTTCCAGGCGGGCGTCGGAGGGCAGCGCGAGCGGGAGCTCGGTGCAGCTGGTCGGGGTGTGGATCGTCCAGTCAACTCCCGGCTCGTTGAGGAGTCGTGATGCGAGGTTCCAGTAGTAGTCGACGGCGGGGGTGAGTTTGAAGGCTTTGTGTTCTTTGGGTGGGGCGATGCGGTCGGAGAGCAGGAGACCGCGGGTATCGCGGTCGTAGCCGATGCGCCTATGGATGAAGGCGATGCGTGTGATGAGGGCGGTGGAGAATGAGTTGGTGAATAGGAGCGCGGTGTCGTAGTTGCGTGGTCGGACCTTGGCGGCGGCTTTCTTGGTCGCCATCATGCCGTGGGGTTGGTAGACATGTAGCTCGTCGACGAGATCGGTGCCGGCGAGGAGCTGGTCCATCCCGGGTCGGAGGAGCGCGCCGATGAATGCCCCGGGGAGTGCGGCTCGGATGCGGCGCATGGCGGGGGTGGCCATGGTGATGTCGCCGACCCAGGAGGGGAGGACGAGGAGGAGTCGGAGCGGTTTGTAGTTTTCGGTGCGCGCCATTGCTTAGCGGTGTGCGGGCCAGAGGGGGGAGCCGTGGGTGTGGGTGTGCCAGGTGTTGGTGGTTCTGCGGAGCTCGGCCATAAACGCGAGGGCGCCGAGCTGGTGGATCGCGAGCGTCGCGGTGATCGCGTTGTCGGTGAGTGTGAGATTGGAGAGCGTAATCCCGGTGCGTTCGGCGATCGCGCGGGCGGCGGACTCGACGGTTGCGCGGGTGCGGTCGTCGGCGAGCGGGTGCGTGTGGGTGTCGAGCGCGCGGAGCGTCACGGTGGAGGTCGGCTTGGGGGTGTGGTCGATTTTAAGGATGGTGCGTGCGGCGTGGGCGAGATCTGGGCAGTCTGCGTTTGGTCCGACCTGGATTGTTTGTGAGGCGGGGACGCCGGCGTTGATGGCGGCGTCGAGGTCGCGTTGTTTGTCGCCGATCATGTAGGAGGTTGCGAGATCAAGGCTGTGCTCGCGTGCGGCGGCGGTGATCATGCCGGGGTTGGGCTTGCGCCAGTCGTGTTCTTGGTCGAAGGGCGAGTGGGTGCCTGTGGGGTGGAAGGGGCAGGAGTACCAGCAGTCGATGAGCTGTTCGCCGAAGATGGGGAGGGGTTCTCTGTCGTGGTTGAGGAGGGTGCGGAGTTGGTCGTTGACGGCGTCGACATCGCGGAGGGTGCCGCCGCCTCGGGCGACGCCGCCCTGGTTGGTGATGACGATGAGCTTGTATCCGGCGTCCTTGAGGGCGATCAGCGCGTCGCGGGAGCCTTGGATGAGCAGGGCGTACTCGGGTTTGAGGAGGTCGCCCCATTTCACGCCTTCCCACGCGGCGTCGGGGAGGTCGGCGTTGCGGTTCACGGTGTCGTCGCGGTCGAGGAAGATCGCGGGTCGGGGTGTGCTGGGCGGCGGCATGGGGAAGGGTAGGGGTTGCAACCGCGCGAGGAGCGGGCGGTAGGTCTGGGATGGAAGTCGGTGACAGGCAACGCTATATCCACAAGGATGAATCAGATGGCGGCGGGGCGTCGATCCGATGGACACTTGTTGTGCTGTGCGGGGTGTATTTCTTCTGCTTGCTCTCGGGGTATTTTCTGCTCCGCCCGATCCGCGAGGGGATGGGTGTGCAGCGGGGGATGGCGGATCTTCGTTGGTTGTTTCTTGTCACCTGCGGCGTGTCGCTGGTGGTGACGGTTGCGTTTGGTGGGGTGGTCAGCCGGCTCGATCGCAGAAGATTTTTGGCGATCGCGCAGCGGGTAGTTGTCGTGTGTGTGCTTGCGTTCGCGTTTGTGCGATGGAGGGCGGGCGGTGAGCCCGGTGTGTGGGTCGGGTATGTTTTTTATGTCTGGCTGAGTGTGGTGAACCTGTTTCTGATGAGCCTCTTCTGGGGATTCATGGCAGATATCTGGTCGCTCGCGCACGCCAAGCGCCTGTTCCCGGTGATCGGTGTCGGCGGGACACTCGGGGCGATCTTCGGGGCGACGCTTGCGTGGACGATGGCGGAGCGTATCGGGGTGGTGTGGCAGCTCGTGTTTGCGGCGGGGATGTTTGAGATTTCGAGCTGGGTGATGGCTGTGATTGATCGGCGCTCTGATTCGGGTGCTGCGCGTGTGGACAATCGGCGTGCGCCGGTGGGTGGGCGTTTTCGTGATGGGCTGATCGCGGTGTTCGGGTCGCCGTATTTGTTGGGGATCGGGGCGTACATCGCGCTGATGGCGGTGAGCAGCACGCTGGTGTATTTCACGGGCGCGAACATCGTGGTCGATGCGGAGGAGGAGCTTGAATCTCGCATCGGGTTGTTCGCGCAGCTGGATCTGTGGACGCAGGTCGCGACGCTTCTGGTGCAGTTGTTCGTGACGGGTCAGATCATCAAGAGATTGGGGGTCGGGGTGGCGTTGTGTGCGATGCCGATCGTGACGGTGGCGGGCTTCGCGGTGCTTGCTTGGGTGAGCGGGATGGGTGGCGTGGAGGGGTGGCAGATCTTCGCGGTGTTCGCGGTGTTCAATGCGGTGCATCGGGCGACACGGTATGCCGTGATCCGTCCGGCGCGGGAGACGCTGTTCAGCGTGGTGAGCACGGGCGAAAAGTACAAGGCGAAGCCGATCGTGGATGTGTTTCTGTATCGCGGCGGGGATGTCGCGGGGACCGGGGTCGAGCGGTTGATCGCGGGTGCTGGGATCGGGTTGATGGGGATGGTGTTCGCGGCGGTGCCGCTGGCGGTGCTGTGGGGCGGGCTGGGGATTGCGCTGGCGTGGATGCAACGGCGGAAGGCGCCGGCGGTAGGAGAGGGCGAAGGGTCTTCAGGAATCTACTCAATGCAATCGGGAAACGCAGGAGAACGGATATGACAACGACACGGCGAGAGTTTTTGGGTCAGGCGGGGGCACTCACGGTGGGGGCGGCGCTCGCGCCGAGTGCGCTGGGATCGTTGATACCGATGCGGGCCAAGCCGATGAAGATCCTGTTTCTCGGCGGGACGGGGTTCGCGGGGCCTCCGGCGGTTCGGCGTGCGATCGCGAATGGGCACGAGGTGACGCTGTTCAACCGAGGGAAGACCGGGCCGGAGATGTTCCCGGATCTCGAGCATGTGCAGGGGGACCGGTACACGGACCTGAGCGGGCTGCAGAAGCTGGTGGATGACGGGCGGAAGTTCGACGCGGTGATCGATACTTTTACTTATGTGCCGAAGACGGTGACGGACGCGATGGACATCCTGCTTCCGGCGATGGACCAGTATGTGGTGATCTCGACGATCTCGGTGTACGCGGATCGGAGCGTGATCGGGATGGATGAGGATTCGCCGCTGGCGGAGGTGTCCGACGAGATCGCGGCGGGGATCACGAGTCACCGCGAAGTGATGGCGCACTACGGCGCGATGAAGGCGCGTGTGGAGAAGGCCGCGGAGCAGCGGTTCCCGGGGAGGGTCTGCGTGATCCGTCCGGGGTTGATCGTCGGCGAGCGGGACACGACGGGGCGGTTTACTTATTGGAGTGTTCGCGCGAGCGAGGGGGGGACGATGATCGGGCCGGGCGATGGTGAGGATTTCATCCAGATCATCGATGTGCGTGACCTGGGTGATTTTATGATCCACTGCATCGAGCAGCGCCACATGGGCGTGTACAACGGGATCTCGCCGGCGGGTGAGTTCACGGCACGCGAGATGGTCGAGAGCGCGACGAAGGTCGCGAAGGACAAGCTCGGCGTGGAGACCAAGATCGAGTGGGTGGACGCGGAGTTCCTCGGGGAGAACGGTGTGCAGGCGTGGCAGCACATGCCGGCGTGGGTGCCGAGCTCGATCGAGGGGTACGCTGGGCAGGGTCGGCTGAGCACGGCGAGGTCGATCCGAGCGGGGCTCAAGACGCGGCCGCTCGAGGACACGCACTGGAATGCGCTGGAGTATTACCGTACGCGCGGGCCGGAGATTCTGGCGGAGCGCGGGGAGGAGCAGCACGCGCAGTGGCTTAAGGCGATCCGCGGGGGGCTCGATCCGGTGAAGGAGCAGGAGGTGCTCGCGGCATGGAATGCGCGTGTTGGCGGGTAACGCAGTCATCTACAGGATATAGAAAAGCCCCGCATGTGCGGGGCTCTTTGCTGTTCTTGAATGTGGTCACGCGATGGTGACGGATTCATCGAGGTAGACATCCTGGATGGCGTGGAGGAGGGCGGCGCCTTCGCCGAGGGGGCGCTGGAAGGCTTTGCGTCCGGAGATGAGCCCCATGCCGCCGGCGCGTTTGTTGATGACGGCGGTGGTGACGGCGTCCTTGAGATCGGATGCGCCCTTGGACTCGCCGCCCGAGTTAATGAGCGGGGAGCGTCCCATGTAGCAGTTGGCGACCTGGTATCGGCAGAGGTCGATGGGGTGCCCGCCCTTGCCGTCCTTGTCGGAGGAGCAGAGGTCGGTATAGATGCCGGTGTTGAACTTGCCGTAGGAGGAGTCGCCCGAGTTGAGGGCGGTGAACCCGCCGTTGTTGGTGGGGAGTTTCTGTTTGATGATGTCGGCCTGGATGGTGACGCCGAGGTGGTTTGCTTGGCTGGTGAGGTCGGCGGATGCGTGGTAGTCGGTGCCGTTGACTTTGAAGGCGTTGTTGCGGATGTAGCACCAGAGGACGGTGACCATGCCGTAGTCGTGGGCTTCTGCGAACATGTCGGCAACATACTGGATCTGTTGATCGGACTCTTCGGAGCCGAAGTAGATGGTCGCGCCGACGGCGGCGGCGCCCATCTCCCAGCACTGCTTGATGGTGCCGAAGGGGATCTGGTTGAAGGTGTTGGGGTAGGTCATGAGTTCGTTGTGGTTGAACTTGACGAGGTAGGGGATTTTGTGTGCGTACTTGCGTGCGGTCATGCCGAGGACGCCGAAGGTGGAGCAGACGGCATTGCACCCGCCCTCGATGGCGAGCTTGATGATGTTCTCGGGATCGAAGTAGTCGGGGTTGGGTGCGAAGGAGGCACCGGCGGAGTGCTCGATGCCCTGGTCAACGGGGAGGATGGAGGTGTAGCCCGTGCCGGCGAGTCGTCCGGTGTTGAGAATGCGGTTGAAGTTGTTGAGGGTGTTCTGGTTGCGATCGGACATCGCGAGGACGCGGTCGACGAAATCTCCGCCGGGCAGGTTGAGGCGGTCCTTGGAGATCGCGGGGGTGTTGAAGCTCAGGAGGGCGTCGTCGTTGAGGGTTTTGGCGACATCGATGGTGAGGTTCGGCATGGCTTTGGGTGTCCCGGGCTGGGGTTGAGGCGGGGAGAAATCGACGATTTGGGATCGTACGCGGGGTTATTGGAGGAATTATCGGACAAGTTTGGAAATTCGTTGGCGGATTGGGCGATCGTGGTGTCTGTTGTGGACGGTGGGTCAGGGTGCTCGGCGTGGGATTCCAGCCGGGCACGACCAGATGAAAGACGCTCCTCTCTGTTCGGGGGGAGTGTTTTTTATTGGGGCTGGTCGGTGAGCTGCGGGAGGGCGTCGCGCATGAGGGTCTCGAAGGTGCCGAGGGCGGCGGGGGAGTTGGGGTCCGTGTCGTCGGGGGCGGTGAGTTTGGAGTATGAGCCGTCGGGGTTGAGGAGTGATGCCTTGCGTCGGTCCTGAAGCATGACATCGATCATGCGCCAGAGTCGTGACTTTGCCTCTGGGCTGCGGACGGGGCAGGCGGCTTCGACGCGTGCGGAGAGGTTGCGGTACATCCAGTCGGC
>JAGQOC010000057.1 GCA_020427745.1 Phycisphaerales bacterium
CGCACGGGTTGGTGTGCTTGACGACGCACGCGGCGTGGCGAACACCCGCGACACGCGCCATCGCTCGAACGGTCTCGAGCGCCGCGCTCGCGTCGTTGAGGTTGTTGTAGCTCAGCGGCTTGCCGTGGAGCTGCTTCGCGTCGATCAGCGTGCCCCTGGGGGCGTTGGCGAGCTTGTAGAGCGCGGCGTTCTGGTGCGGGTTCTCGCCGTAGCGGAGATCGTCGACCTTGGTCAGCGAGATGGATCGCTGCGGGGCCATGGGCGAATCGTTGCGGGTCATCCAGGCGCTGATCGCGCTGTCGTACTCCGCGGTGCGTGTGAACGCCGCGGATGCCAGACGCCGGCGCAGCGCGATCGTCGTCGAGCCCGCGTGGTCCTCGAGCTCTTCGAGCACCTCGTCGTACTGCGACGGATCGGTCACGATCGTGACAAACGCGTGGTTCTTGGCGGCGGAGCGGACCATCGAGGGCCCGCCGATGTCGATCTGCTCGATCGCCTCGGAATCGGTCACGCCTTGCTTTGCGATGGTCTCTTCGAACGGGTAGAGATTTACGCAGACCAGATCGATCGGCGGGATGCCGTGCTCTTTCATCGCGCGGGTGTGGTGGGGGAGGTCGCGTCTCGCGAGCAGCCCACCGTGGATGAGGGGATGGAGTGTCTTGACGCGTCCGTCCATCATCTCGGGGAAGCCGGTGACCTCTTTGATAAGCATGACCTCGATGCCCGCGTTGCGGAGCGTCTCGGCGGTGCCGCCTGTGGAGACGATCTCGACGCCCATCTCGCTGAGCTGGGATGCGAACGGGATGATGTTGATCTTGTCGGAGACGGAGATCAACGCGCGGGTGACGCGCACGAGGTTCGTGGTTTCAACGGTCATCGTGTCGGAGCCCTGCGCGGATGTAGTGGTCATGCTGTCTTATCTGGGTGAGAACTTCGCGATGCGACCGTCGTCGGCGACGACATACAGATTGCCGTTCTCGAACATGTCCGTCCGTACACCCGAGGCGTACGGCAGCGAGACGCGGGAGAGGATGTCGCCGCGATCGTTGTCGAGACTGACGAGCTCGTACCCTGTCCAGACGATGAGTTCGTTGCCCTTGCGGAGCCCGACGGGCCAGCCCATCACTTCCTTGTTGTTCCAGAGGACTTTGCCGGTCTCCGCGTCCATTGCGGCCAGACCCGTATCGTCCATGGTGACATAGAAGACCCCGTCATGGAGCACGGGCTGGATCCTGAGCGGGGCGCTTGAACGCTGGCGCCAGAAACGGAAGCCGTCCTCGATCGAGAATGAGTACGCGGACTGGTCCGTGCTCGCGACATACAGCGCGATGCCGTCGGTGAGCATATCGGTCACAGATCCCCCGGCGATCCGCATGACGGCACCGGACTCGGCGCTCTTGGCGCGGATCGTGCGGATGTCTCCCCCGTCGGAGATCGCGGCGACATACTCGTCGTCAAGCTCGACGGGGCGTGTGTTGATCGGGCCGTCAAACTTGTAGGACCACAGCTTGAAATCCTGGTCCATCTGGAACCCGAAGAGCTCGCCCATGCTTGTGCCGAAGATCGCGATGTTCCCGAGGATCGCGGGTGGCGTCGTCACGATGGTGCCGAGCCGGTCCTCGTCGAGGGTGTTGCCGTTCTTGAGGTTGATCTCATACAGGTTGGTCTCGGACGCCACATACAGCGTCTCGCCGAAACGGACGGGCTCGAAGAAGCGGGTGACCGGACGATCGACCTGCTTGGACCACTTGATCTTCCCGGTCTGGGTGTCCATTACGGAGAGCGTCGCGCCCGAGCCGAGCGTGATCACAACATCGTGGAACGCCTTGGCATGGGTTAGCTCGGCGTTCTTCTGCAGCGGCGGGAAGCCCGACCAGTCCCAGCGGTATCCCATCTCGCGGAACGCCTCGTGGTTGATCGACCAAGAGGGCGCGGCGGCGATCGTCGACTGTACGCTCTCCTGCTCATCCACGGTCTGGGTCGAGGAACACCCCGAGAGTGAGAGGGCGAGGACCCCAACGAGGGCGGCGGCACCCGAGCGGAACAATGACTGGCCTGATTCCATCGACGATCTCCCGTCCGTGCTAAAAGTCCGAATCCGAGCCCAACAATAGGCCCACAACGCCCATCAATGCCCGCGGGCGTGCCCACAACATCCGGGCGGGCGGTTGACCGGTTCCCCGCACGCGTCAATCGTCTGGAGTATGTTCACCGGCATCATCCAGCACATCGGGGCTATCGAATCCGTCACGCCGACGCCCAGCGGTGTTCGGGTCGTGGTCGATCCGTGCGGGTGGTCGTTTGTGCCGAGCCCGGGGGACTCGGTCGCGGTCAATGGCTGCTGCCTCACGCTCGTCGACCCGATCGAGCGGCACAACGGGCTCTTCACCTTCGACGCGATCCCCGAGACGATCGAGAAGACCACGATCGGGATGCTCGCCGTGGGCGACCGGGTGAACCTGGAGCCTCCCCTCCGCATGGGCGATCGGCTCGACGGGCACACCGTCCAGGGGCATGTCGACGGGCGCGGGATCATTGAGTCGGTGGATTCCGGGGACGGCTACCGCGTCCGCGTGAAGGTCCCGGGCGATCTCATGAAGTTCATGATCCCGAAGGGCTCGATCACCATCGACGGGATTTCGCTGACGCTCGCAGAAGTCGATCCCAAGGGGCAGACCATCACGATCGCACTTATCCCGGAGACACTCGAGCGGACCACCCTAGGGATGAAAGCGAAGGGTGCCGCCCTAAACATCGAGGCGGACATGATGGTGAAAACCATCGTCCACACGATGGAGCACATGCAGCAGGCGTGAAGGGCCCAATCATGGCAACAAACAAGTGGTGGGGCAGGTTCCTGAGTCTCGAAGACAACAAGATCAATAAGGTCACGGCGAAGGATATCGGATCGTTCGCGCTCATCATTATGCTGCTTTCGCCGGTGCTGTGGGTGCTGATGATCCCTTTCATGCTTGTGGAGATCCTGCTGGGCATTCTTGATGCATTCGCCTTGGTCTTGGTTGCAGGCTCGATCTTCATGCTCCCCTTCTGTACATACAAGATAATGCAGGGTGATTTGGGTTGGGAAAACTGGGTCGGTGTTGGTGCTTCTTCGCTTATACTCTTGACTTACTTCGTGTACCGCCCGCGTGTGAAAAAATCACGGTGGTACAAGAAGCGCATGAAATGGGTCGAGGAATTCATGTAAACTCTCCCCATGCGTGTCCTCGGCATCGATCCCGGCTTGCGAATCACCGGCTACGCCTGCGTAGAGGGCGACGCGATCCGCCCGTCCATCGTCGAGGCGGGGGTCTTCCGGCTGGTCAAGAACGGGCACACCCCCGAGCTCGCGGATCGGCTCGTTGAGCTCGACGCGGACCTGCGCGGGCTGATCGAACGGACGAACCCGGACGCGATCGCGATCGAGACCATGTTCACGAACATCAAGCACCCCGGCACCATCGTGATGATGGCCCACGGGCGGGGTGTGGTGCTGCTGGCGGCAAGGCAGTGCGGGGTGCCGATCCTCGAGCTCAAGCCCGCGGAGGTCAAGAAGGCCGCCACGGGCAGCGGGCGTGCGGAGAAGGGGCAGATGCAGCGGGCGATGCAGGATCTGTTCAATCTCGATTCGCTGCCGACGCCCGCGGACCTGGCCGACGCGCTCGCGATCGCGACGCAGGGGCTGAGGCGAGCGGGTGCCCCCGGAGCGATCACCAGCGTCCGGGGCGTATAAACTCCATCATGACCAGCGACACCGAACCTGTTATCGCCCAGATCCTCATCGTCGAGGACGAGGAGGAGCACGCCGATGTCATGGGCGAGGCGTTGCGTCGGCTCGGGCACATCTGCACGATCGTCGGCGGCATCGACCAGGCCCGCGATGAGCTCACCGGCGGCTCCTTCGATGTCATCATCACCGACCTCCGCATGCCCGAGAGCGCGGGCAAACAGGGCGTCAACAGCGACGGGTCCAACGCCGGGATGCGGGTGCTCGAGATCGCCGGCGAGCATCAGCCGCAGGCCGAGACGATCATGGTCACCGCGCACGGTGATGTCCCGACCGCCCGCGATGCGTTCAAGCACGGGGCGTTTGACTTCGTCGAAAAGCCGCTCGATCTCGCGGTGTTCCGGTCCGTGGTGACAAGGGCCGCGGAGCAGGCGGTGCTGCGGACACAGAGCGACGAGGAACTCCGCGATCTTGTCCAGCACGACGGGTTCGAGGGGATCATCGCGGGTTCCGAGCCCATGCGCAAGATCCTGCGGACAGTGAAAACAGTTTCCGCATCGACGATCCCCGTACTGATTACGGGCGAGAGCGGGACGGGCAAGGAGCTGATCGCTCAGGCCGTGCACAACAACTCGTCCCGCAGGGACAAGCGTTTCGTGAGCATGAACTGCGCCGGGCAGGCGGAGAACCTGCTCGAGGACCAGCTCTTCGGGCATGTGAAGGGCGCGTTCACCGGCGCGGACAAGGACCGCGAGGGGGTGTTCGAGTACGCGAGCGCCGGGACGCTGTTCCTTGACGAGATCGGGGACATGCCGATGACCATGCAGGCCAAGCTGCTGCGTGTTCTTGAGAACGGCGAGGTCGTGCGTCTGGGGTCCAATGATGTCCGCAAGGTCGATGTGCGACTCGTGTGCGCTACGAACAAGGATCTCAACACGATGGTCGCGGAGGGCTCATTCCGTCAGGATCTGTTGTTCCGGATCAACGCGAGCCATGTGACGCTGCCACCGCTGAGGGATCGGCGAGAGGACATCCCGCGGATCGTGCGACACGCGGCGGCGAGGTTCGGCGCGGAGATGGCGCCCGATCGCCCCTCCCCGGAGGTCACGGACGCGGCGATGATGCGTCTGACCGGGTTCGCGTGGCCGGGAAATGTCCGACAGCTGCTCAACACGGTGCAGAACATGGTCGTGATGGCCTCGGGCGACCAAGAAGGCGATGGGCCCGTGCGGATCGATGTGCAGCACATCCCCGAATCCGTGCGAGCGTCCGAGAACGAGGATACTCCAGAACCCAGCGGGCTCGGATCACTCGCCGGGACGAGCCTCGAGCACCTCGAGAAGCGGGCGATCCGCGAGACGCTGAAACTTACCGGGGGCAACCGTGAAAAGACGGCGGCGCTGCTGGGTATCGGCGAGCGGACGCTGTACCGCAAGCTCAAGGAGTACGGGCTGCGGTAAGGGCTTTGGTGTGCCGAACTCCGGAAGCACCAAAACAGGACAATGCTGTGTGTTTTGGGCATAATTCTGGAAAAACGAACAACAATCGGCTGATACTGCGCACAGAACTGGCCGATCTGTACCCTCATCAGGTGGGTGCTTGCCCCCACCTTCGTGGGTACCTTTGTCTTCGGAGATGGTTCATCATGCGAGCGGGCTCTACCAAACTGATTGAAATCCTCAACTGTCCGAGCCTCCCGTCGCTGCCGACGGTTGCGGTTCAGCTCCTCGAGCTCACCAGCGATCCGGATGTGAAGATGAAAGACATCGCCCAGTTGGTCTCGACCGACCAGGCGCTGTCAGCGAAGGTGCTCAAGACCGTCAACTCGAGTTATTACGGGCTCTCGAGCTCGTGCGGCTCGATCGATCGGGCGTTGGGTTACCTGGGGTTGAACACTGTCAAGTCCCTTGTGCTCGGGTTCAGCCTTGTCGAGACCACGGCGCTCGCGGGTGACCAGGGATTCGATCTGATGGGGCACTGGAGGCGCGCGATCATGGGCGCGACCGGAGCCCGGGCGATCGCCAAGCAGCTCAAACTCTCCGACCCCGACGAGGTGTTCACCGCGGCGCTCTTCCAGGACATGGGTATGCTCGCGGCGTTCACGATGCTGAAGACAGAGTACTCCGGTGTGATCGACGATACGCCGCATCGGATCGTCTGCGCCGCGGAACAGGACGCCTATGGCTTCGACCATACGGAGGTCGGCGAGGCGCTCGCCGAGCTCTGGAAACTTCCCAAAGACATCTGCGACGCGATCCGCTACCACCACGATCCCGACAAAGCACAGTCCGGGGATATCGCGATGGTGCGGGCGGTGTCGCTCGGCACGCTCGCAGCCGACGCGATGAGCTCGAAATCCTCGCAGGTCGCGATCCGCAGGCTCGAGAGCCAGTCGATCGCGTGGTTCGGGGTCTCCAGCGGGCTCGAGGTCGAGAAACTGCTCGAGGAGATCGCGGAATCCTCCAAAACACTCGCCAAAATGTTCGACCAAGATATCGGTGAGATCCCGAACCCGGCGATGTTGATGGCGCAGGCGCAGGACAAGGGGATGGAGCTGCAGATCAACGCCCAGAAGCAGGCAGACGCCCTCGCACGCGAGGCGGTGACCGACGGGCTGACCCAGATCGCCAACCGAAAGCGGTTCGACACCGAGATCGGCGCACTCTTTGGCGAAGCGCTCTCGGGCGGGCGGCAGCTCGCGGTGCTGTTCTTCGATGCCGACAGGTTCAAGAGTGTCAACGACAACTACGGGCACGCCGCGGGTGATGTGGTGCTCGTCGAGCTCGCCAAGCGGGCGACGAGTGTGGTCGGCGACGGCGGGCTCGTGTGCCGCTACGGCGGTGAGGAGTTCGTGGTGCTGCTGCCCGACAAGGGTGTGGAGGAAGGGGAACGCATCGCGGAGCGTATTCGTAAGCGTGTCGCGGATACACCGTTCGATCTCTCCTCGGTCGAGGGGGTGCCCGATGAGCTCCCGGTGACGGTAAGTGTTGGTGTGTCGGCGATGGACGCGGGCGAGCCCGGGCGTCTGGACAACCCCGCCGAGCTGGTCGAAGAGGCCGACAAGGGTGTGTATGCCGCCAAGTCCGCGGGGCGGAATATGGTGCAGGTGTATGGTCGCTTTACGACGATCGACCTCGGTGGCTCGAAGGTTTCCAAGCCGAGCCAGCCTCAGGACTTTGGTGCATCGGATTCAGGCAATAACGACCCCTTTATCCACGGTAACACACTGCTGCTGATCGAGGACGACGCGCTGGCGGCGACGCTCGTGATGTCGCTTCTCAAGCGAAAAACCAAGATGGCGATCCAGTGGATAAGCAACGGCGACGAGGCGCAGAAGATCCTTGCCGAGATCGCGGAATCGCAACAGAACCCCTACTCGGCGGTGGTGTGTGATCTCGACCTGCCCGGGAGCAACGGGCTCGACATCCTGCGGGCGATGCGCGGGATCGAGGCGCTCGACAAGGTGCCGTTCTATGTCGTGACCGCCAACGATGATTCGGATCTTGGCAAGCTTGCCGAGGACCTTGGGGCGACAAACTTCATGAACAAGATGGACCTGAGCAAGGACCTCGGCGCATGGCTCAACCTGCTGGCCGGTGCGGACCAAAGCTCGGGCAACAGGGCGGCTTGAATCAGGACCAGTCGAGCGTGCCCCGCCAGGCATTGGTGAGGGTTTCGATATCCACGGAAACCGAATCCCACGAGAGTGCCGCCGATGTATCCAGCACGCCGAGCACACGGTGGGGGAGATCCGCGAGCACCGCGGGGTCGGCAACCTCAAGCACATAGCACGATGCCGGCTGGGCAAACGCCGTACGCTCGTCGAGTGATCCTGTTCCCCTGAACCCGATCGGTGCGTCAGGGGATGAGCCCGCGATCAGCATCTCCGCAATCGCAACAAGGATGCCGCCCTCAGAGATATCGTGGGCGCTGTAGACCACCCCCGATTGGATGAGCCTGTGCACCGCGTGGGCGGTCTTGGGCCCCGCGGCGAGATCAACCGTCGGCATCGTTTCCTCGGCGCCTGATGGGGTGCCGAAGAGCATCTGATAGTGCGACCCGCCGAGCGCATTGTTGTGCGTGCCGACGAGGACGAGGTGGTTGCCGGGACGCTTGGCGTCGCTGGTCACGCAGCGATCGATGCTCGGCACGATGCCCATCCCGGTGATGAGCAGCGTGGGGGGGATCTCGATGGTCGTGTCCGGAACGCCGTCCTTGCCGGGGATGGTGAACTGGTTGTTGAGCGAGTCCTTGCCCGAAACAAAGGGGACTTTGTAGGCTTTGGCCCCGTCATAGCACGCCTCGGCGGCGCGGACGAGCGAGCCCATGTTCTCCGGTTTTTTACAACTGGGCCAGCAGAAGTTGTCGAGGATCGCGATCCGTGACGGGTCCGTCCCGACGCACACAAGATTACGCACACACTCGTCGATCGCGTGCAGCGTCATCTGGTATGGATCATCGCTGAGCCCGGTCGCGAGCCCGCACCCGACACTGAGCCCCTGCCCGCTCCCGGGGACGGGCTCGATGACCGATGCGTCCCCCGGTCCGATCCCGCGCGGGCCAACCAGCGGCTTGATCACCGTGTTCCCCTGCACCTCATGGTCGTACTGGCGGATGATCCAGTGCTTGCTCGCGATGTCCGGGTGGGCGAGCAGCTGGAGAAGCGCGTCTCGCAGCGAGACATCGCTTGTATTTGATTTCGCGGTCGGAACCGGATTCCAGACCGCGGTGCGTGTGGGGGTCGGGATACCGTCGTGCATGAAGTGCATCGGGAGCCGCCCGACCTCGTTGCTGTCGAAGTTGAGGATGAGCTCGGCGTGGTCCGTTCCGAAGTATCCGAGATCCGCGAGCTCGACATGCTCCTCGTTGCAGATCCGCTGGAGTTTCGCGATGTTCTCCTGAGGCACGGCGAGGACCATGCGTTCCTGGGCCTCGGAGATCCATATCTCCGTGTAGCTCAGCCCCGCGTACTTCAGTGGGGCTTTTTCCAGCTCGACGAACGCGCCGATCTTCTCGCCCATTTCGCCGATCGCGCTGCTGAACCCACCCGCGCCGCAGTCGGTGATCGCGCTGAACAGCGGGCCGCCCTCGGCGTCGCGTGCACGAAGGATCGCGTCGAGCGTGCGTTTCTCTTCGATTGCGTTGCCGATCTGTACGGCGTGGGAGAACTCGTCGGCGTGGGTGTCCGTGAGTTCAGCGCTGGAGAAGGTTGCGCCGTGGATCCCGTCGCGTCCTGTTTTGCCGCCCAGCGCGATGATGCGGTCGCCGGGTTTCGCATCGCCGCGGATGAGGTCTGCGGGCATGATCCCGATGCACCCACAGTAGACGAGCGGGTTGCCGATGTAGCGTTGATCGAAGGAGACCGCGCCGTTGATGGTGGGGATGCCCATGC
>JAGQOC010000261.1 GCA_020427745.1 Phycisphaerales bacterium
TGCTCCAGCAGGACGAGGCGGACGACTATGTCGTCGCGACCGGGCGGACCATCTCCGTCCGCGAGTTCGCCGAGATGGCGTTTAGCTCCGTCGGGCTCAACTTCGACGACCATGTCGAGTTCGATCCGCGTTACCTCCGCCCCGCAGAAGTCGACCTGCTGCTCGGTGATCCGTCCAAGGCCCGCGAGAAGCTGGGGTGGGAGCCGGAGACCTCGGTCGAGGAGCTCGCCAAGATGATGGTCGAGCACGACATGGAGCTCGCTTCGCGCGAGAAGACCCTCAAGGACGCGGGGCACAAACTGCCCGAGTTCACCGGGCACGATCAATAATCCGTCGTTCAACCGATGTACCAAAAAACACGCCCAAACAGAGGGGCGTGTTTTTCGTGGGAGATAAGCGTTCCGGGTTATGCCGAGGGTTGCCTAGCTTGTCGTGCGCGTTCCATCCAGAAGAATATGCCCGCGGTTACGAGCGCCAGCGGGAGAATGATGATCCACGGGCTCACGCCGGCTTCGCTCGCGAGTGTCACCTTGCCCAGATCCCACCTGGGCAGCACATGAGCGTTGAACCACGGGTAGACCTCGGCGTAGACCCCCGCGCCGACGAACATGCCCAGCACGCCGAACAGCGCGTGGCGTGAGCCGTCGCCGAGCGCTGCGAACGCGGTGCCCGGGCAATAGCCAAGCAGCGCCATCCCAACACCAAAGATCACCCCGCCCAGCCCGACGCCGGCAATCGCCGCACCCTTGATGTGCATCGAGAACTCCACACCCACCGCCTGCATCCCGTAGATCCCGATGGACCCAACAACGATCGCGGTCATCATCACCTTCATGACGGTGAAGTCCTTGAGCCTCAGCTGGTCGACGATCACGCTGAACTTGGTGACCCCGCCCTTCTGCAGCAGGAACCCGAAGACAAGCCCGGCCAACGCGCCCATCAGGAGATCGCTCGGCGAACCGATCCATGCGCTCGCGAGTGTGCTGGTCATGATGCGCTCCCTTCGTTGTCGTGTGTTGTTTCGTTGGAGTCGGCGCACGCCGAGCATCCCTTGCGTCCATACAGAATCAACGCCGCGGGCACGCCGCCGGCGAACATGGCGATCATGAAGACCCACCCGGAGAGCGAGAGCTGCATCCCACCGCTGAGCCCGTGCCCAGAGGTGCACCCGCCGGCGAGCCGGGCACCGAAGATCAGGATCATCCCGCCGACAAACGCGAGTGCGTAGCGGAGCGCTTTCGACGACCCGAACCGTTCTTTCCAGATCGCGGGTACGGTCTCGACGACGCGCGGTCCGGCGAGTCTGGCTGCGATGAACGCGCCGGCGATCATCATCACGACGAGCGCGAACTGCCAGTCGATGATCGCCTTGGGTTCCGCGGCGGTTCCCGCGTATTTGGTCAGATACGCCAGCCCTTCTTCATGCGTCGGCGCCACAGTCCGCTCCACCCCGCCGAGCACGCGGACCGGTGTGGTCGAGACCCCGAGCGCTTTGTCCATCACCGCGAAGGTCACCCACGAGAGGGCACCGATGAGGGCACCGGCGAGGTAGGGCGACCATCGTTGCTTCTTCAAGAGATTTGCTGCCATTGATCTACTCCCATTATAAAGAGTCGAAATATCTCAGAATGACGACATAAATACAGAAAAAAATGCTCCCTATTCAACATCTTGTTCATCGACACAAGCATTCCCGAACCGTGAGCGCACACAACCCATGG
>JAGQOC010000058.1 GCA_020427745.1 Phycisphaerales bacterium
TAGCCGGCGCCGCCGGTGACCAATACGCGCATAGAGCGGTTCTCCTCGTGCTTCTCTCCTCTGGATCGGCCCACCGATCGAGCGGGCTCAAGCAATACCCCACAAATCCGACCCGGGTTCGTCATTCCGGCTTCTGAATCCGTACAATGCCCGCAGAACCCGCCGCGGAACGGACCCTGGCGGAGCGGTCTGACGATCCCCGATCCGATCGGAGCACACGCCAGGATGGCCGAATCCTTCACATCCGACTTCAAACGCTTCTTCGGGCGCGGGCTCGCGATCCTCCTGCCCACCGCGGTCACCCTCTGGCTGCTCTGGCAGGCCTTTGGGTTTATCTACGCCAATGTCGCCCAGCCGATCAACAAGGCGACCCGCTTTGGCGTGCTCTGGGCGGTCCCCCTCGCGCTCGACGAGAAGGACCTCCCGGACTGGTTCCGTGTGACGCCCGAAGAGCTCGCCACCGCCCGCGCGAGCCTGCAGAGCCGCGAGTCCTCGACCACCGACAAGGAGCTCAAGCGTGATCTCCGCGCCAAATACCTTGCCGACTTCTGGAAGGACCATTGGTACCTCAACCTGACCGGGCTGTTCATTGCGATCATGCTCATCTACCTTGCCGGCGTGCTGCTCGGGAACATCGCCGGGCGTTCGCTCTATCAGGCGGTCGAGCGACTCATCACCCGCATCCCCGGGTTCAAGCAGGTCTACCCCCATGTGAAGCAGGTCGTCGACCTCATCCTCGGGGATCGCAAAATGGCATTCTCCAAAGTCGTCCTTGTCGAGTACCCCAGCAAGGACATCTGGACGATCGGGTTCCTCACCGGTCACTCCGTCCGCGATATCGACCAGTCCGCCGGGGGGCAGGTCGTCTCCGTCTTCATCCCCACCTCGCCCACGCCCTTCACCGGGTTCACGATCAATGTCCGCAAGCAAGCGTACAAAGAGCTGGACATGACCATCGAGGAGGCGCTCCGCTTCATCATCACCGCCGGCGTCCTCACCCCCGACTCGCCCAAGCCCGGAGAGGCACCCAGCCAGATCCTCGACCCGATGATCGGGCCCATCGCCGACATCGTCGCGGAGGATCGCGGGACCGGGCCCGAACAGCACGGATAAACCATCCTCGAGAACGGAACCCCGCTTCCCCCTAGAATACGGATATCTGTGTGCCCCGCGGCCACCTCCACACCACGCCGCGGAGAAGGGAGCCAACGATGCGAATCAATGTAGTTGGACGACAGTTCGAGGTCACCGACGCCATCCGCGCCCACGCCGAAGAGAAGGCCCACAAGCTCACCCGCTACGACGATCTGGTCCAGCAGATCGATATCCGTGTCTGGAAAGAGAGCGACACCCGCGAGGACTACGCCGCCGAGATCGTGGTCGATGTCCGCTCCCACGGCGACTTCGTGTCCAAGGCCGAGGGTCACGACCTCTACAACACCATCGACGACGCCGTGACCAAGGCCGATCGTCAGCTCCATGACCACCGCGAGAAGCTCAAGGAGCTCAACCGCTAACCCGAGGCCGCGATGAAACTACTCGAGATCTTCCGAAAAGACGCGATCCTCCCGAGCCTCCGGGCCGACGAACGCAACGAAGCGATCGCCGAACTCCTCGACGCGCTGATCGAGAGCGGCATCGCGCCCGCCTCCATCCGCGACGAGCTGCTCGCGCAGATTCTCAAGCGCGAGGAGATGTCCACCACCGGGTTCGGGCGGGGCGTCGCCGTCCCGCATGTCAAGAACCCGGGAATCCTTAAGCGCGGCGCCGCGATCGGGCTCACCCAGTCGGGCATCGACTTCAAGTCAATGGACAAGCAGCCTGTCTATTCTGTTTTCCTCCTGCTCTCGCCGGGCGACCAGCCCGAGGACCACCTCCAGTCGATGGAGACCATCTTCCGGAGCCTCATGAAGGACACCTTCCGCCGCTCCCTCCGCGAGTCGACGACCGTCGACGAGGTCGTCCACCTGCTCGAAGACGCGGACACCCAGGTGCTCGGCGGATAACCGCCCAGACCACGCCGTTGTTTGAACCCCTCGCACACCGAACTGGAGACCCCGTTGGGCGATCAGTGCTCCGCAAAGCTGACCATCACCAACACCCAGGGTCTGCACGCACGCCCGGCGATGGATTTTGCGCAGTCCGCGATGGGCTTCGTCTCGGACATCCTTGTGCGCACCAAGTCCGAGCAAGCGGACGGCAAATCCGTGATGGAACTCATGCTCCTCGCCGCGATCAAAGGCACCGAGATCGAGGTCATCTGCAAGGGTGACGACGCCAAAGAAGCACTCAAGCACCTCGCCTCGCTTGTGAACAACGGGTTCCACGAGGAAGACGAGTAATCGCTAGGCCACCGCGCCCGGCATCAGGTGGGCGGCTTCCTCCTCCGTCGCCCGGGCGATCGACGCCCCGAGTGCCCCGAGCCGAGTCTCGAGATGCTCGTACCCGCGATCGATGTGGTAGACCCGGTTGATCACCGTCGTCCCGTGCGCTGCCAGTGCCGCGATGACCAAGCCAGCTGAAGCACGGAGGTCGGACGCCATCACCGGCGCGCCCGCGAGCTCTTTGACACCCGTAACGACCGCCGTCGCGCCCATGCGGGTGATGTTCGCGCCCATCCGCGCGAGCTCCGCGACATGCAGGAACCGCTCGGGGAAGATCTTTTCCGTGATGACCGCGTTGCCGTTGGCGAGACACATCAACGCCATGAACTGCGCCTGCAGATCCGTCGGGAACCCCGGGTGCGGCTGCGTCGTGATCTGCACGGACTTCAGCGTCTCGGCGCACGAGACCCTGCACGAACGGCGCAGCGGGTCGTCACTCGATCCGAGCGGGTCGATATGCACGCCGATCGCATCGAGCCGATCCGTGACTGACATCATCGCGTCGAGCGGGCAGTTGTCGAGCGTGATCTCCGAGTTCGTGATCCCCGCGGCGCACATGAAGGTTCCCGCCTCGATGCGGTCGGGGAGGACACTGTGCTCCGCGCCCCCGAGGGATTCGACGCCGCGGACGGTGATGCGTGGCGAACCAGCCCCCTCGATCCTCGCGCCCATCTTGCTGAGCAGGCTCGCGAGGTCCACGATCTCCGGCTCGCACGCCGCACACTCGATGACGGTCGTCCCGCTCGCGAGCACGGCGGCCGAGAGAACATTCGCGGTCCCCAGCACGGTCGATCCGAACGGTCCGCCCATAAACACCGTATCGCCGATGAGCCGACCCCCGGGCGCGGTGGCAACGATGTCGCCGCCCTCGAGGGTGATCCTCGCGCCCAGCGCTTCGAGCCCGCGGAGATGGAGATCCACCGGGCGCTGCCCGATGGCGCACCCGCCGGGCATCGATACCCGAGCCGATCCGCGCCTTGCGAGCAGCGGCCCGAGCACGCAGATGCTCGCCCGCATCGTGCGCACGATGTCGTAGCGTGCGTGGACCTCGGTCTCGTCGACCGCCCGCAAGGTCACGCAGGGGAGGGGTTCATCCGCGTCCGTTGCCTGCACCCCGAGCTCCGCGAGCAGCCGGCGCATGTTGCGGATGTCGGACAGGTCCGGGATATCGCGGAAGGTGACGGGCTGGTCGGTGAGCAGTGCGGCGGCCATCAGGGGAAGAGCCGCGTTCTTGGATCCGTTGATCCGCACGCGTCCGCTGAGTTTTCTGCCGCCCTCGATGACAAACACATCCATGCTCTCGCCTCCTGCTGCTCTGGTGAGTGTACCGCCGAGCGGCGTCCGGGTAATCGGACCCGCCCAAGTTTCCTTTCGGCTCGTTGCCCCGGATCCCTCCTGATTTCGGGGCAATCCGCGGGGCGCGGCATCTGCGCCAACCCGGCGCCACCCCACCAGACCGTACAACCGGCCCTTGGTGTCCAGATTCACCGTCGGATTCGGTGGCATCCCCCACCGCGGAATGGACATTCGAGATGGATACACGGATTGGACCAAGCCCGGGTGGGCAACCCAGTTGTGTGACCATGCATCAAAGGACGGCACCACCATGCACACCGCCGACCCGCACCAGTCCGGACTCCAAGCCTCGGCATCCGGAGAGAACCGTTTGATGAAGGCGCTGCTGATCGCAGCGATCACCGCCTCGGCAATCTCCATGCTGTTCTCCGTCGGCACGACGATCGTGTCGGCGCAGATGTCCGCGGCACCCGCCGCATCCGCTGAGCATTAGTAACCATGCCGCTCCGCAAACCCCGTCGAGGAGGCCCGAGTATGCATCCGCAACACAACACACTCCGTGTGAAATCCCTTACCGCTGCCGTCGTGCTCTTCGCCGCCGGATCCGTCGCGGTACTCTCCGTCAACCCGTCCTCCGCGTCGGCATCCCCGATCGCGGAGGACAACAACTCGATCGGAACAGGTGTTGAGCTCCCCGACACGATCACCCTCGACGCGGTGATCCGCGACTTCCGTCCCAACGACTGGGAGGGCGGACACCCCGATTTCCAACGCTTCAGTGGAACGACAACCGTCGGGCTCGTCGCCGATGAGCTCGATGCGGACGGCAAGCCCGTCTCCAGCGGCAACCTCCGCGGGATGAAGATCACCAGCGAGTACCGCGATTCCCAGGGTCGCAACATCAATCCCGCGATGTATAACCAGCAGCTCGGGGATACCCAGGGCTCGCTCTCCGCCGGCCCGAGCTCCAACGGCTTCGACTCCGAATCCAGCTTCCGTCAGTGGTACAGGGATGTCCCGGGCGTGAATGTGTCCAAGACCATCGCCCTCACCTTCAACCGCACCCCGGGAACGAACAAGTATGTCTTCGACTCGGCAACCGACACCGAGCACGGCACGGGCGGCTTCTTCCCGATCAACAACGATCTCTACGGGAACTACACAAGCGACAAAAACTTCCACTTCACCACCGAAGTCAACACCCAGTTCGTCTTCACCCGTGGGATCGGTCAGGTGTTCAAGTTCACCGGCGACGACGATGTCTGGGTCTTCATCGACGGCAAACTCGTCGTCGATCTGGGCGGGCTGCACTCCGTCAAAGAGCAGTTCCTCGACCTCGATCGGCTGGACTGGCTCCAGGACGGCAAGACCTACACCCTCGATATCTTCCACGCAGAACGCAGGACCAGCGCCTCGAACTTCCGTGTGGAGACAACGCTCGAGCTGCGCAGCGTCGAGCTCCCTCCGACCGCGGCGCTCTACGACTAAGCCGCCCATCACAGTCCGACAACACGAACGCATCAACCACTTTCCGACAGGAGTCCAGTCATGAGCCAGCATCCTCAGAAGTCCGTTTCCAAGAACATCGCGATGATCACCATGCTCGCCGGGTGCTCCGCAGCACTCGTTACCATGGCGGGTGCCTCGCCGATCTCTCCAAGCGGCCCGGGCGGCGCTCAGGAACTCCCCGAGGAGATCACCCTGACGGGGATCGTCCGCGACTTCCGTGAACGCAGCGTCGAGGGCGGGCATCCGGACTTTGAGCGTCAGCCCTCCGGCGGGTTCGGGCAGTACATCGGGATGGTCGCCGACTACCTCGATGACGAGGGCAAGCCGGTCTTCAACTCCACCGGGCTCAAGCTCGGGTCCCAGTGGCGCGACGCGAACAACCAGAACATCATCCCCTCCAAGGACTACATCGCGTCCCGCGAAGGCGACCAAGCAGGGTACCTCAGGACAAACTCCGGTGCGCTGACCACCACCGGGAACTTCAGGCAGTGGTTCCGCGATACGCAGGGCGTCAATGTTTCCAAGCAGCTCGACCTCACCCTGGTCCGTCAGCCCGGGAGCAATGTCTACACCTTCGACGACAAGAGCTCCGAGGAATACGCGAACACCGGAGGGTTCTTCCCGATCAACGGCGACCTCTTCGGCAACAGCGCCGGGAACAATAAAAACTTCCACTTCACCTTCGAGCTCCAGACCCAGTTCATCTATGAGCGTGACGCCGGGCTGAACTTCAAGTTCATCGGCGACGACGATGTCTGGGTCTTCATCGACGGGCACCTCGTCATCGATATCGGTGGCGTCCACTCCGCAGTGACCCAGACCATCGACCTTGATCGTCTGGAATGGCTGGAGGACGGACGCTCCTACAACCTGAGTTTCTTCTTCGCCGAGCGCCACCGGACGCAGTCTAACTTCCGGATCGAGACGACGCTGAAGCTGCGCAATGTCGAACTGCCTCCGACCGCGGCGCTGTACGACTAAACCGTGAGCGGGTATTTCCCGCTGCCATGGGACCTGGTTTGATGCATGTTGGTGTTGGTGCTGGGCCGATCCGGGAGCGGGTCGGCCCACTCCAATTCAGGGCTCAGCGGACATGCCGACGCGGAGACCAGTACGGCTCGCGGTGCGGACGCCGATCTCGTTCGCGCGTGCTCGGGTACACATACCGCTCCGCCGATCGTCCGCTGGTGAAGCTCCGCCGGTTGTCCAGCGACGGACGCTCTTCCGTCGGCCAGCCCATCCACGACTGATACGGATCCGTATACACAGCGCCCAGGCTCGCGTCTCGGCGTGAGTAGGTGTCCGATGACGGATCACCCTGCACAACCCAGTATCCGGCACCCGGCTGCACCACCGCGTTGCCCGGGTTCACCCGCGTTTGTGGACGAGCATCGGGCACGCCCGGCGCAGGCGTCGGCCAGTTCCACGCCGGGATGTTCCGGTCCGAGCTCCGAAGATCCGGGGCAGCCGGTCCGCTCGCGCACCCCCCGAGGAGCGAACTCCCCGCGAGCAAGCCGACCGCTATCCCAGCGGGCCAGTTGGACATTCCGATCTTCATGCCTACAGACTGCGCCGCGGAGCGTGATCCCGCCATGATTCGCCCGGATTCTCCGGAAAATCCGTACAAAACCACCCCGAAGCAACCCTTATCGGAACGCCCGTTCGATCCGCGCCGCGGCTTCAAACGCCCGCTCGGGCTCGATCCCCGCGAGTAACTCGCGATGCATCTTGGTCGCCATGCCCTCAATGAAACCCGTCGGCGTGTTGTTGCCGTAGAGCAGGATGTCCGCCCCCGCGTTCGCTGCCAGCAGGGGGGCGCCGTCGATCGACGCACCACCCATGTCGAGCGAGTCCGTGACGATGACGCCGTCGAACCCGAGCTCCTCACGAAGCCACCCGGTGGTGATCGCGTGAGACAAGCTCGCGGGGTACTCAGGGTCTCGATCCCGGTGCATCAGGTGCCCGGTCATCACGCAGATCGAATCGCCGAACCGACGCAGGAGTTCCGCATAAGGCTCAATCTCTTCGGGCTGATGCGTCCCTGTGATGTCAACGAGCCCGTCGTGTGTGTCGCCTGTTGTTGAGCCGTGCCCGGGGAAGTGCTTGATGCAGCACCGGATCCGCCGATTCTGATAAACATCGATGATTGCGCTCGTGCACGCATTCACGATCGATGGATCCGCGGAGAACGATCGTCCCTTCTTCGCGATGATCGCGGACTCCGGATTGATCGCGAGATCAACACACGGTGCGAAGTTCAGGTTGATCCCGAGTGCTCCGAGCTGTGCCGCCTCGTCCCGCGCATGGGTTTGGGCGAGGCTGTCATCCTGCCGGCCGATCTCCGATGGAGCGATCGATCGGAGGAACCCGCGTTCCTCCCGCAATCGAGCGACACGCCCGCCCTCTTGATCGATGGAAACAATCAGTTCTCTGCCGAGCTCGTGCCGGAGATCCTCGATCAGCTCTTTGAGCTGCTCGGGTGATCTGATATTTCTGTCCCCGCCCGTGCCGAGATCTCGGTCGAACAGGATCACTCCGCCCGCGTGCGCCTTCTTCAGATCCGCGATGTCCTCGCGGGTCCGCGGATCATCCATCGACGCGCCTCGGAACCCGAGCATGAGCATCCGCCCGATCGCGTGCTCAAGCTCCATCGAGCACCACCGCGAGCCTGCCGCCCGCCTTGTCCAGTGCGCCCTGCGCCTCGTTGAACCCGATCCCGAGCGTGTGCATCACGATCGCGGGCTTGACCAGCCCGTGCGCACGATCGAGGAGATCGAAGGCCTCGTCTCTCGCGATTCCAAGGTCCATCATCAGGATCCGCGCCGCGCGATCGCGGAGCTTGTCGTTGGTGGCCCGAAGGTCGACCATGAGATTCCCGTGGACCTTCCCGAGCCGGATCATCGCCGTCGTTGTGATCATGTTGAGGACCATTTTGGTTGCCGTGCCCGCTTTCATGCGTGTCGATCCCGTGACCACCTCGGGCCCGGTCTCAACCGCAACCAGCACATCGCACCAACCCGGCTTCTCGATCGGCGTGCAGGTAAGCAGCCCCGTGCGTGCACCGAGTGATTTCGCGTGTTCTACGCCGCCGAGCACATAAGGCGTCGTCCCGCCCGCCGCGATCCCGAGCACGCAGTCGTTGCCGCCGATATGCAACGCATCGAGCTCCGCGTGCGCGCCGTTCGGGTCATCTTCTTTGTGCTCGGACGATTTCCGCAGCGCCGAGTCCCCACCGGCGATGACGCCGATGACCCGGTCCGGGTCCGTCTGGAAAGTGGGGGGGCATTCCGAGGCGTCGAGCACCCCGAGCCGTCCGCTCGTCCCCGCGCCGAGATAGATGAGCCGACCGCCCGCGGCGAGCGCCCCGATGACCAGCTCCGTAAAGTCCGCGATGTGGTCGAGCTGTTCACGCACCGCGCCCGCGATCGTCGCGTCCTCGTCGTTGATGATGGACAGGCACCCGCGGACCGAGCAGCGATCAATCGCCGACGACCGCTCGTTGCGCTGCTCGGTGAGCAGGTGCCCGCGATCGGGCGGCGTGGTGCTTCTGGATGGCGGAGTGGGGGTCACGAACACCCGGAACAGGACTCGAACCTGTGACCTGTGCTTTAGGAAAGCACTGCTCTATCCAGCTGAGCTACCCGGGCCGATAGGCAAGTGTACGCCCGGCGTCGGGCTACAATCCGCCCCGCCTGACGCGGGATCGGAGCACGAACCATGAAAGCCGGAATCGTTGGGCTGCCCAATGTCGGAAAATCGACCCTCTTCAATGCCCTGACCAACGCCGGGGCGCTCGCAGCGAACTACCCCTTCGCCACCATCGACCCCAATGTCGGCGTCGTCCCCATCCCTGACCCGCGGCTCGGGATCATCCAGGGCTTCATCAAGACCCAGAAGGTCATCCCCGCGATGCTCCACCTCGTCGATATCGCCGGGCTCGTCCGCGGCGCATCGACCGGCGAGGGCAAGGGCAATGCGTTCCTCGGGCACATCCGCGATGTCGACGCGATCGTCCAGGTCGTCCGCTGCTTCGAGAAAGCACCCGGTGGCGAGGAGATCACCCATGTCGACGGCAAGATCGATCCGCTCAGCGACATCGAGACCATCGAGCTCGAGCTCATCCTTTCCGATATCCAGACACTCGAGAAAGCCGCGGACAAAGCCAAACGCAACGCCCGCGGCGGCGACCGCGACGCCGTCAACCGTATGAAGGTCATCGAGGCGCTGCTCCCCGTGCTCGAATCCAACAAGCCCGCACGCTCGCATGTGTTCAGCGACCCGGACCTGATCAAGGCACGCAACTTGCTTGGGCTGATCACGGTCAAGCCCATTCTCTATATCGCCAATGTCGCCGATGACGATGTCAACGGCGAGGGGGAGCTCGCCCAGCGTGTCCGCAAGCACGCCGAGGCCGTCGGTGCCGAGATGGTCCCCGTGTGCGCACGCATCGAAGCCGAGCTCGCCGAGCTCGACGAGGAGGACAAGCTCGAGATGCTCAACGACATGGGCATGGACGAGCCGGCGCTCGGCAAGCTCGCGCGGGCGGCCTACAAACTGCTCGGGTACCAGTCCTATTACACCGCGGGCGAGAAGGAAGTGCGTGCGTGGACGATCCCGCAGGGGTGCAAGGCTCCGCAGGCCGCGGGCGTGATCCACACCGATTTCGAGCGTGGGTTCATCCGCGTGGAGTGCTACTCGGTGGACGACCTGATCGAATACAAGAGCGAGAAGGCGATCAAGGAAGCCGGGAAGATGCGGGTCGAGGGCAAGGAGTATGTGATGCACGACGCGGATGTGTGCAACTTCCTTTTCAATGTGTGACGATCAAATGGGGCGATATGTTCGATGATTCCATCCGATTTTCGTATGACCATGCCGATGTCGATCTGGAGTTTGTCCACGGCTTCCTCCGCACGAGCTACTGGTCTCCGGGGATCCGACGAGATGTTGTGGAAAGAGCGATCGCGAACTCGTTGGTTGTCGCGGGGCTGTATGCGGATGGGGCGACGGAACGCCAGATCAGCTTCGCCAGAATCGTGACCGACAAGGCGACCTTCGCGTATGTGTGCGATGTCTTTGTTGTGGATGGGTTCCGATCCAAGGGGGTTGGTCAACGCATGATGGACGCGGCGCACGAGCACCCCGCGATTGTCGGTACACGCCGATGGCTGCTCGCAACACTGGACGCGCACGGGTTGTATCAAAGGCATGGTTATCACTCGCTGGGCTCTCCCGCCAGATGGATGGAACGGATGAGCCCACCCAATCAATGGAAAGACGGATGAGCTCCGAATAGAGAGGTCGGGGGGGTTTGTCTGGATCGCCCGGTTGTGACGCCTGCTCGGGTTGATGGGTATGGGAAGATTTTTTGGTTCTTGGTCCGTAAACAACTTCAGTGAGCCCACGCCGACGCCGATACTCTCGGACATCCCCAGTTGAAGGTGTCCGATATGTCCGCACTCGCTACACTCCAGCAGCAGATCAACCGGTTATCGGCCGGTCGCGTGCACAAATCAATCCACGCCGCCCGTCCGGTCGAGGTCCTGCCCAAGCCGGACCTGAGCACGGAGCTTCTGAGCTTCCGCCCGCTCGCGCTGGGTGACCGCCCGGTGTTCATCGACGCGTTTGAACGCTCGTTGGCGCAGATCGAGCCCTGGATCCCGATGGAGCCATCAGCAGAGGCGTTCTTCGAATCACTCGTGACCAAAGGCGTGGAGGGTGATGCGCAGCAGACCGCCTGGCGACGGGCCGCGTTCCTCAATGACGGGCGGTTCCTCGGCATGTTCAACCTCATCAAAATCGAACGCGGGCTGAGCTGGTCCGCCGAGGCAAACTGGTGGGTGGATTCGCGCCTAAGCGGGCTGGGGCTCGGGACCCACGCGATCCGTGCGATGGTGGATCACGCGCTCTCGGATATCCCGATCGGGTTCGGGCTCCACGCGCTCCGTGCGAACATCTCGCCGGAGAATCAGGCGTCGATGCGGGTCGCCGAGAAGCTCGGATTCAAGGCAACCGGTGAGCGTGAGCCACTGGAGATCAACGGGCGACTCGTGGACCACACGGTCTTCACCGTGGACGCGATTGCCTAGATCAAAATCAGATCACATACCAAACACTTACGATCGATCCGATTGGCTCCGCGAGAATTTTCGAAGTTCTGACGCGTGATCTTCCGGTCTCGGATCCGGCGGCAACGCGGAGCATTGTGCGCGATTTAAATCTTTTAAAAACAATAGTTTATAAAATATTCAAGGTCGAGTTTATCCAGAGTTTGATCGTCTCTGTTCGATGCTCCAAAATTGCCTTTTGAGAGAACGCTCCTATGGTCCAGACCCAAACTTTCGTTCGTTCTGGATAATCGCCGACCCGAACCCGTTGGCACACGGGCACTTGCGGCGGTTATCGGGCGGACAGCCGAGGAGCAGCTTCCATGGGTTCGATCAACTACGACGGGCGAACACTCTCTATTGACGGCAAGCGGATCTGGATCGTCTCCGGCTCGATCCACTTTCAACGCACCCCCCGCGCCGAATGGAAATCGAGGATCCTCGCCGCCAAACAGGCGGGGCTCAACACAATCGAGACTCCGGTCTTCTGGAACCTCATCGAGCCGCGACCCGGGAGCTATAACTTCAAAGACGATAACGATCTACGACACTTCGTCGAGCTGATCGGTGAGGCCGGGATGCACTGCATACTTCGTCCGGGCCCCTACATTGGCTCCGGCTGGGACCTCGGGGGCTTGCCCGCGTGGCTGCTCAATATCCCCGAGATGGAGCTCCGCCAGCCCAACCAGCCGTTCCTCGAAGCGGTCGGCAAGTACTTCAACGCGATCGCCAAGCAGGTCAAGGATCTCCAGGCGTCGACCTCCGGCGGCGGCCCCATCATCCTCGTCCAGAACGAGTCGCAGTGGACCTGCGATGAGCCCTCAATGGCAACCAAGTACCTCGGCGAGCTCGGGCGTTATCTCCGCGAGGCGGGCTTCACCGTGCCCAAGACAAACGCCAACGATCTCTGGGCGGGCGTCGAGGGCGACATCGACGCGTGGACGGGCGAGGGTGATATGTTCGCCATCATGCGTCAACTCGGCGCGGTCCGGCCCGACCAGCCCAAGCTGATTATCGATTACGGCACGAAGCAGCCCCCACGCTTCGGCGCGGATAACGCCGCGCCGATCGATCCGTACCAGCTGCAGCGTCAGCTCGCCGAGATCATGGTCGGCGGTGGGCAGTTCAATATCGGGAACTTCGCTTCGGGCACCAACTTCGGGTTCTGGGGCGGGCAGAGTGTTGCCGGCGAGTTCCCATGTCATACCCCGACGCAGGACACCGGATCGATGATCGACGAGCACGGGCGCCCGACGGCGCTCTATGGGCCCGCGCGTCGGTTGATGATGTTCGCTTCGACATTCGGGCGTGTCTTTGCAAACGCCGAGACCGAGCACCCCGCGGTGGTGATTGATCCGTCTCCCGAGGCGGACGCGATCCAGGGGCATGTGGTGACGCATGTGCGTGGGTCGCACGGCTCCGTCGCGTTTGTGTTCTCGCCGCCCAAGACAAAGCCCGGTACGGTCAACCTGCTGCTCCCCGATGGCTCGATGCTCCCGGTGCGCCTCGGGCATCAGCGGGTTCATTGGTGTTTGTTTGATGTGAACCTCTCGTCGCGGAACAGGCTGGACTATTCGAGCCTCAACGCATTGTGCGCCGCGGACGATCTGCTTGTCGTCTTCGGGCCCGGAGGCGGGCACGGGTTGATCTCGATCAACGGCACACCGCTGGAGCTCGAGGTCCCCAAGGGACGCAAGCCGCTGGTCGAGCGTCACGAGGATGTGACGGTTGTTGTCGTCTGCGACGAGATGGCCGACGAAACATTCATGCACGGCAACGAGGTCTTCGTCGGTGTCCACGCGCTCAGCGCAGCGGGCGACCCCATCCCCTCGCTCAACGGCAAAACCCACACGCATGTCACAGCGGACGGGAACACCAAAACATCCACCACCAAACCCATCGAGGGCGATCCGGGCGAGAAGCTCGGCCGCGTCACGATCGGTGGGTGGGAGTGCGCCGTGCCGGGCGAGCATATCGACGGCACCTCGCCCCGCTACGCGCAGATCCCCGGGCCCGCGGATCTCAGCGAGCTCGGCACGCCCTATGGCTACGGCTGGTACCACATCGGGGTGAAACCGAGCTCCGCGGGCAAAATGAAAATCGGTGCGCCCGAGCTGGCCGACCGCGCGCAGCTGTTTATTGATGGCGAGCCTGTTGGTGTGCTCGGGTCCGGGCCCGGCGCGGAACCCGTCATCGAGGTCTCGATGACCAAGGACAACCACCAGCTCGTGGCGATCGTGGACAACATGGGACGCGTCGATGGCGGGTCGGACATGACCGCCAAGCGCGGGCTCTACGGGCACCTGATCGAGGCCGCCGCGTTTAAGGTCTCCAAGGGGAAGGTTGCACAGGGCGCCCCGATCGATGTGCTGTCTGTCCGCTCGCCGGTCTTTGGTGTTCGCGAGGGGGATACAACCCACCCCGACCGGGTCGCGTGGTCGTTCAAGCACCTCAAGAAATCCGCGATTGTTGTGGATCTCCCCGCGGTCCCGGTGCGGTGCGTGGTGGTGCTCAACGACGAGAACATCGGGTTCTACGACGCCGGTCGTCCCATCCGGCTCGTGCTCGACAACGACGCGACTAAACGCGGCAACAACGAGCTGCAGATCGCGATGCACACCGAGCTCGGCGAGGGCCCGGACATCGATGAGATGATCCAGTCCATCGCAAAGGACCTGATCGCGGGCGGGACATTCACCGAAGCGGTCACCGAGATCACAGACGGCAGCACCTGGTCATTCGCCAAGTGGGAAGCGCCCGCGGAGGTCGACTTCGACAGCGTTCCCAAGGGCAAGTTCCCCAAGCACAAGGTCCCGGCGTGGTGGAAATCCTCGTTCGACGGGCCCAAGGACCGCGTCGCGCTCTCGCTGGACCTCAGCGGGCTGAGCAAGGGGCAGGTCTTTGTCAACGGCAACGCGCTCGGCCGCTACTTCGTGCAGACCGCGACCGGGAAAGGGGTTCCCCCCGCGATGCCGATGGCAATCCCAGCGTCGTGGATTAAGGAATCCGGCAACGAGCTGCTGATCTTCGACGAGCACGGCAACGCGCCGGGCAAGGTCAAGATCATCGTCGAACGCGCCTGATCCGCTTCCCGCGGCATACCGTGTATGCGAGGAGCCGACCATGGAGCAGCCGTTGTATCTCAAAGCGATCTCGTTCGCGTCCCGTGCGCACGAGGGGCAGCTCCGCAAGGACAAACGCACGCCCTACGCGGCTCATGTCTTCCGTGTCGCGATGATCTGCCGTGATATCTTTGGGTGCGACGATGAGATCGTCCTCTGCACCGCCGTCCTGCACGACACGATCGAGGATCGTGATGTGGACTTCGACGACATCGAATCGCGGTTCGGGATCAAGGTCGCGGACTGTGTCGCGGCGATGTCCAAGAACATGCTGCTCCGCGAGCCCGCGCGAGAGAAGGACTACGACGAGCGTCTTGCAAAGGCGTCGTGGAGGGCGAGGCTCGTGAAGCTCGCGGATGTCTACGACAACTCGCTGGATATCTCGAAGGAGTCGATGCGCAAGCGGATGCTCGAGCGATGCAAGCGTGCGTTGGTGCTGACCGAAACCGATGCGGATCGCCCCTTCTTTGCCCAGGCGCGTGCGGCGGTGCGGGCGCAGGTCGATCGTCTCGACGGCTAGTCCGTTTTCTCGGGAGCGTCCGGCTCCGGTGCATCGAGCTCGTCGAGCTTCTGGGTGAGCTTCTGGATCGCCCATTCGGCCTTGACAAGCTCCTTGCTCAGTGCGCGGATCTCGGGGTCGAGCTCTTCGAGCGTTCCATTCTCTTCACCGATCTTGCGGACCGATTCGATCCGGGCGACCAATCGCGCCCGCTTCGCGAAGCCCTCGCTGATCTCCGCGGAGATCGCCGTGCGCTGGGCATCGAGCACGGCCTGCTGGGCGATGCCCTCCGAGGACCAGACCTCGCCGCGTCTTGGGTAGAGCGGGTAGCCCGCGAATACGCTGCGTGATTTGCCCGAACTCAGCACGCCGTTGTTCAGCGAGTCGTTCATCGGGCCGGTCCGCGACGCGGGTCCGTCGGGGAACGCGGCGTCGATCCAGGATGCCGCATCGATCGCGGCACCGATGGTGTCGGGCTGCGGGAACTCGATCCCGAGCCGGGCGCGCCGGATCTCCAGCGCACGGCGGAGGACATCCGTCTCAATCATCGCGGCCCCCGTCAGATCGCGGTACGACCCGAGCGGAAGAGAACGCGCGATGGTCAGCCCTTCGCGTTCGATGATCACCGGCAGTTCGTCCCCGGGGAGACGCGAGAGGATCTCCGCTCGGAGGTGCTCGGAGCCCTCGATGGGCTGCCCGGCGACCTCGACGATGACATCGCCCGGCTTGAGCATGTCGGACGCCGGGAACCCGCCGTCGCCGACGATGGTCTGGATCTCAACATGCCCCGGTCGTGTTGCGCCGAAGCTGACACCGAGGGCGCCCTTGGGTGTATCGCGTCGGAACCGGGTGAGCGACGCGACATCGAGCAGCTCGCGCAGCTCGGGGGTCAGCGCCATCGATCCGGCGACGAGCTCGAGATCGTGCAGGGTTACCTCCGCATCATCGCCCGCGAGCCGCAGATCGAGCCGCCAGCGGGCGGACCAGCCGAGCCCCTCGCGTTCGCGCAGGAGCTCCTGCACATGCTCGGGTGAGCAAAGAGCGGCGGGGGTGACAGCCCCGAGCAGGATGAACGCGAGGATCCGTTTCATTCCACAAGACCATACCACACAACCGAGCGTGGGGTTCACGCGAGTCGCCGAGCGAGCGAAGAATCGTCGGCATTCAGCCCCGCCGATTCCATGATGTCATCGAGCATTGGATCCAGCTGGGCCATGCTTCGCCGGGTGCGTTTGGTGCCGACCGGCCACCCGGTCCAGTCCTGGAAGCGGCGCTGGATGTCCTCGGCGATCTCCGCGGCGCTGAGATCGGAATCCGAGTAATCGATCGGGGAGTGATAGTGGACAACCGAGCTGGACGAGGTCCAGATCGCGTTCCACGCCGTGTCGGCCTGCGGGGTGCCGTCGATCACAACCGGCAGCACCCGAGCGCCCGTGCGTTTGACGAGCACACCGACCCCGGGTGCGAAAGGCAGCAGCTTGTGTGCCGGGCGTTCGATGCGTCCCTCGGGGAAGATCCCGATGATGCCGTTGGCGTGCAGGTGCTTGCGTGCGGTGCGGAGCCCGGTCCGCCCGTGGCGGTTGCGGGCGATGAAGATCACGCCGTGCCAGTTCCAGAACCAGTTCATCCAACGCACACGCATGTCGTCGGCCATCAGCCAGCGCACACGGGTCGGGAGCGACAAGCTCACCAAGATGGGATCGACGCCCGCGGTGTGGTTGCAGACGACAATCAGTGGCCCAGAAAGATCATCAAGAGCTCCGGAATCGGTCTCCACGCGGAGTTGATGCACCGTTTGGGCGTACCAGCGTCCGAGGAGATACGCGAGCCCGTTGAACGGTCCGAGCGGGTCCTGCGGGCGCGAGCGACCGTACGCCGCGCCCACGGCGAGTCCGAGGGCAAAAAATCCCCCGACAACCAGCAGAATGGTCCAAAGAATGCTCACGACAAGAGTATGTTAGCAATCGCCAATGTCGGGTTCCATGAAATAGATCGTCCCGGGTCTGATTTCGGAGGAATTCGGATCAATGGAACAGTTTTGGGTCGTCGAGAACCCGTACAATCCCCGGATGAATGATCTCTGGCAGCCAGCACGCGAAGCAGCGCTCGGGCGCGTCGAGCCGCTCGCGGTTCGCGTGCGTCCGGTGAAGCTGGGCGATGTGGTCGGGCAAACGCATCTGCTCGCGCCGGGGAAGCTGCTGCGCCGGATGGTGGACGCAGACGCGATCACGAGCCTGATCCTCCACGGCCCGCCCGGCACGGGAAAGACGACGCTCGCGGAGGTCATCGCCAAATCGACGAATCGTCGGTTCGTTCGTGAGAACGCCGCGGGGGTGGGCGTGAAGCGGATCCGCGAGATCATCGACGACGCGGAGCGGATCCTGGGTGAATCGGGCAAGCGGACGATCCTGTTCCTCGACGAGATCCACCGGTTCACCAAGGCGCAGCAGGATGTGCTGCTCGCGGATGTCGAGCGGGGGTTGATCACGCTGATCGGCGCAACGACGGAGAACCCGCTGTTCGCGGTGAACAGTGCGCTGATCTCGCGTTCGACGCTGTTCCGGCTCGAGTCACTCACGGAAGAAGAGACCAGGGCCGTGGTTCGCCGAGCGATCACACACCCGCGTGGGTACGCGGAGCGATCGGTCACGATCGATGACGACGCGCTCGCGGTCTGGGCGATCAAGAGCGAGGGCGACGCACGCCGGGCGCTCACAGCGCTCGAGGTCGCGGTGCTCTCGTCGGGTGATGCGGGCGCGGCGATCCATATCACCAAGCAGATCGCGGAGGACTCGATCCAGCAGAAGGTCGCGGAGTACGGCGACGACGGGCACTACGACACGATTAGCGCGATGATCAAATCCGTGCGCGGGTCGGATCCGGACGCCGCGGTCTACTGGATCGCGCGGATGCTCGACGCGGGAGAGGACCCGAGATACATCGCGCGTCGGCTCGCGATCCTCGCGAGCGAGGACATCGGCAACGCCGACCCGCGTGGCGTGGTGATCGCCCAGTCGTGCTGGGACCTCGTCGAGCGGATCGGGATGCCCGAGGCACGGATCACGCTCGCGCAGTGCGCGACCTATCTCGCGTGTGCGCCCAAGAGCAACGCGGCGTACGCCGCAATCGACGCGGCGCTCGCCGATGTACGCACGGGGCGTGTCCTCCCGGTGCCCATGTACCTGCGGGACTCGAACACCTCGCCCAGAGATTCGGGTGACGGCAGCGGCAAGCGTGTACGCGTGATCGAGGGTGAGCACTACGAGTACTCGCACAACAGCGACGGGCAGGTGAGTGGGCAGGACTATCTGGGTGTCGAGAAGCGGTACTATGAGCCCAAGGACATCGGCGCCGAGCGGGTGCTGCGTGAGCACCTCGAGCGGGCGCGGGCGAAGCGGAGCCCGAGGTAGGCACGCAGAGCGAACAGGGAGAGCCGCATGTTTCCACGCGTCGTTGATGCGTATACCCGTGAGGGGTATGTGTTCGAGATGGGCTCGCCGGGCGTGCTGTGGACTGGTGTCACCCCGAGGAATCAGTGGCGTCCGCGCCGGATGTTCCAGACCCCGAGCCATCGGCAGATCGCGATCAGTATCCGCGACGCGTGGTACTTCATGCTCTGCGCCGACGCGCTCAGAGAAGCGAATGCCGGGGAAGAGCAGGCAGGGTTAATCATCGGCAACAGCTTCGGGATCTCGACCGTGATGATCGCGGAGATGCTCAAGGCGCCCATCGACGCGATTGACGCGGAGACCTCGAATGGTTCGGACGAGGGGTCGGCGCTCACGCGGCGTGTGTGCGATCGGCTCGGGCTCGATGTGCGGGTGACGAGGGGGTTCAGCCCGCAGGATATCGACAACGCGTGCCGGCGCGAACGCTACAGCTTCGTGCTTATCGACGGCGAGCACACCGACGAGCAGATCGTCAAGGATTTTCTGGGCATCAAGGATCGGCTCACCGACCGCTGCGTGGTGTTCCTCCACGATGTGGGACTGCGCGATATGGACATGGGCTGGCTTGCGGTGCAGGAGCACGCTTCGGCGATGGGGCTGCGTGGGTTCGATCTCTCGGCGACGGATTCCGGCTCGAGTCTGCTCGTCCGCGGCGTCCCGACACTGGAGCGGATGCTCGGGCAGACCTGCCCGGGGCTGCGCGCGCACAACGATGTGTTCCACGCGGGGCTGCAGATCCCGATGCCCCCGGCGCGGGGCGAGACGGATGTGCTTCTTGTCCGAGACTCCGAACGCGTTGCGTTCTTCGGTGCCGGGCAAGACCTTGCGCACTACGGCGGGTTTATCCTGCGTTACCCCGATTCGGTTGCGGGGATCTTTGATGACGACCCGGGCAAGGTCGGAGAAACACGGTACGGCCAGGTTGTGCGATCCGGTGGCGAACTCGCATCGGTGGCTCCGGATGCGGTGGTGCTCTCGACGCACGGGCACGCGGACGCCGCGCGGGATCGGGTGCGGGGGCTCCTGCCCGGGTTGGTCGAACGGGTGTATCCGCGGGTGGGGCTGGGTGTGCCGACGCGGGTCGTGCGGCTTCCGGACGGGGGCGAGCGGTGACGATTGCGGGGGAGAAAGAGGCTCTCCGGGCGGAGATGAAGCGGGCGCTCTCGGCGATGGACGACGATGAGCGGGCGTCGTGCTCGGCGCGGGTCTGCGAGCGGCTTGCGGCGATGGATGGGTTCGCATCGCTGCGGACGGTCCTGATGTACGCGGCGATCCCGGGTGAGGTGGATCTGGATCCGCTAATGGCGTTGCTGCTGGGTCGGGGTGTGCGGGTGTGTGTGCCGAGGGTGGATTGGGCAGCGGGGACAATGGTGCCCGCGCTGGTGTCGAATCTGGACGAGGATCTGGTGGCTGGTCGATACTCGGTGCGGTCGCCCGGCGGTTGGTGCCCCGAGATCGCCCTTTCTGAGCCGGAAATGGTGCTGGTGCCGGGTCTTGCGTTTGATCGCTCCGGCGGTCGACTCGGGCGGGGTGCGGGCTTCTATGATCGTTTACTCGGCGGGGGCGTTGGGTGCCCGGTGGTGGGGGTGTGCTTCGCGCACCAGATCATCGGGCGGGTTCCGAGGGAGGCGCATGACCGGGCGATGGATCGCGTGGTGTGCGAAGAGTGTGAGATGCGGAGGGAACACGGATGAGTCTTCCAAGCCAATCGTCGCGGGGCATGTCCCGTCAGTCCGCGGTGCACACACGCCGGCGCCCTGTGAGCCCGGTCCGCAAGGCGTTCCCGTTTCTGGTGATCCTCGGGGTGATCGCGCTGGCGTGGTTGCTGTTCCGTGATCCGAAGCCGAGCAACGCGGGAGATGGAGCGGACCAGATCGCGATGGGCGAGCAGGCGAGCACACAACCCGGGTCCACATCCGCGGGGGGGACCCCGGTCGAGCGGACCAACAGCGGGCTGGGGAACCTGACCGGCTTGCGGAACAATGCCGAGGATCGTCCGACGCGGGCGCTGCCCGGGTCGACACCCCCGAACCCGAAGGAAGAGGTTGATCGCGCGATCGTGATCCCGCAGGTCGCCGGGCGTGATCCGTCGAGCGGCGGCTCGCGGACACTGGACCCGAACAGCGGGAGCCTGCTGGGCAACGCCGCGGAGACGGTAAACCGATCGAGTGGAGCCGGGAATGATTCGAGTGCCGCGACCACTCCGGCGCAGAAGCAGCCGGTGGTGTCGAGCGATCCCTCACGGATCCGCTTGCAGATGGACACGGCGCGCCGGCTGATCGCGGAGAACAACCGCGTCGAAGCGCGGACGCTGCTCTCGCAGACGCTGCGCAACACGACGCTGAGCGACTCAGAAGCGGAGGTTATCCGTTCGGAGATCGCGATGCTCAACGAGGATCTGGTGTTCGGGCCGATCGTCGCTCCGGGCGATCCGATGTGTGAGGAGTACACGATCAAGTCCGGCGACTCGCTGAGCAAGATCGCGGGGCGGCGCGAGCTGGCGACGCACTGGAAGCTCATCCAGCGGGTGAACAGGATCAGCAACCCGTCGCGGATCCGTCTCGGGCAGCGACTCAAGCTCGTCCGTGGCCCGTTCCACGCGGTGGTCTACAAACGCGAGCACCGGATGGACATTTTCCACGGCTCGCCGGATGATCCGGGCAGCTGGATCTACATCCGTTCGTTCCGTGTCGGGTTGGGTGAATCCAACGGCACACCGACGGGTAGGTTTGTGGTCAACGGCACCAAGCTCGAGAACCCCGGATGGGTGAACCCGCGTGACTCGCGCGAGCGGTACGAGCCCGATGACCCCAACAACCCGATCGGGGAGTACTGGATCGGGCTCGATGGGCTTGGTGAGGACGCGGGGAAGACCGGCTACGGCATCCACGGTACGGTCGAGAAGGAGTCCATCGGCGAGAATATGTCGATGGGCTGCGTGCGCCTCGCGGATGATGACATCGCGCTCGTCTACGAGTTGCTTGGGATGCATGTCTCGCGGGTCGAGATCCGCCCGTAAGCCACTGGGCTATCAGCCGAGTAGTTCGTCGTCGGGGAGGTCCGGCGTGGGCTCGGTGGTTCGCGCCGCCTGGATGAGTTTCTGGCAGTGCTCCATTCGACCGGGCGAGAGCGCGAGGGTGAAGTAGTCCGGGGTGTGCCCGTCTGGGTGGATTTTGGCGTACGGCCATCGCTTTGAAGCCACAAACTCGGGGAGCGGCTCGCCCGGGGGTCGTGGTCGTTCCAGCGCGACGGTGAAGGTCCCGAAGTCGACGCAGAGCCCGATCGTACGGAGGTCGTAGGTTTGAACTTCGGGTTTTCCCGAGCCGAGGAAGCCGTAGCGGAAGATGTCGAGGCGTCCGGGGACGATGCGGATATAGACGGGGTAGATGAGTTCCGCGCCGATCGCGCCGCTGACCATCGCGAACCCGAACGCGGCGTAGGTCATGAAGCCCCCAGACTTCATCATCGCGCTCCAGCCGCCGAAGACGAACTGCATCAGGAAGAGCAGGATGGACACTCCGATGAGCCCGCAGACGAGCGTTGCGTACCAGAAGCGTTTGCGCCGCTCGATCCCGAACCAGGGTCGGACGATGATAGGCTCGAACCCGCCGCGTTCAGCGTCGAGATCGTCTACATCGAGCTGCTGGATCTCCTCGGGCTCCTTGGGTTTGACATGAAGGGTGACTTCAGCCCACTGGCGGAACCCCTGATTCTGTCGGCGTTTGGGGATGATCGCGCGGATGCGGTATCGTGAATCGGTCGCGGCTTTGAGGGAGGTGCCGGGGTTGTTCCCGCCGCGGACGCGGGCCATCGCGATGATGCCGAGGATAATGAGCGTGGCGCCGACGACGCCCGCGGCGAGACCCGCGAGGAGGATCGAGCCCCCGAGGAGATTGCGGATGCCGTAGAAGAGGGCGATCGGGATGATGAAGAGGATGGCGAATCCTTGGGAGAGGATCGTCTGCGCGAGCATGCTTGATTTGCCGACGGCGCTGAACTCGTGCCCCATTTTTTCGCTGAGGTAGAGCCCGCGTGCGAAGTCCGGCTCGGGCTCGGGGGCGGGCGGTGGGGCGGCGGCGATGTGGAGGTTTTCAAACATGGTTCGGGGCTGATTTTAGCGTAATTTGGCGGGCGGAATGTGGGTGAATTTCGGAGCAAAGAAAGGGCGGATGCGCTATGATTCGTGTCCCGTTTCCGGGGCCCGAGAGCGGGCATCGGTTCCGGGTGGAGACACGGGTTTATTGGCTCCTGCGCACGCGTGGTTTCGCGTTTGGCGCGGGCCGAGGCGCACGACTTGATGACCGACCAGAATACTCCAGAAACCGCTCCCAAGAACGCGTATTCCTCGGACCAGATCAAGGTCCTCGAGGGGCTCGAGGCGGTGCGCAAGCGTCCGGGCATGTACATCGGGGGGACCGGGCTCGGGCCGCTGCACCACCTGGTGTACGAGGTTGTTGACAACTCGATCGACGAGGCGATGGCGGGGTTCGCGAGCTTTGTGAGTGTGTCGGTGCTCGCCGACGGTTCGGTGTCCGTGACCGACGACGGGCGCGGGATCCCGGTCGATCCGGTGAAGAACGATGATCCGTCGCTGGACGGCAAGTCGGCGGTCGAGGTCGTGCTCACCAAGCTGCACGCCGGCGGGAAGTTCGGGCAGGAGGGCAGCGCGTACAAGGTCTCCGGCGGTCTCCACGGCGTGGGTGTCTCGTGTGTCAACGCGCTCTCGTCGAGGCTCGAGGTCGAGGTCTGGCGCGACGGCATGATCCACGGCATCACCTTCGAGCGCGGTGTGGTCACCAAGGACATCCACGAGATCGGGCCGATCCCCAAGGGCGCGTCGCGCACCTCGGGCACGCAGGTGGTGTTCAAGCCCGACGGCGAGATCTTCGAGGACACAACCTTCGACTATCAGGTCCTCGTGAATCGTCTGCGCGAGCTGTCGTATCTCAACCCTGGCGTGACGATCAAGCTGACCGATGAGCGTGTCGGCGCCGATGGCAAGCCCAAGCACGATGTGTTCAAGGCTGACAACGGGCTGCTCGAGTATGTGCAGCACCTGATGAAGGGGAAGACGGAGGTCTCGAGCCCGGTGTTCATCTCCAAATCGATCGAGGAGGAGAACCTACTCGTCGAGGTGGCGCTGCAGTACCACGACGGGTACAACGAACTGCTCAAGACCTTCGCGAACAACATCAACAACCCCGATGGCGGCACGCACGCGCAGGGGTTCAAGCTCGCGCTCACACGCACGCTCAACGGCTACGCCAAACGCTCGGGGATCCTCAAAGAGAAGGACGCGACGCCGACGGGTGATGACCTCCGCGAAGGACTGATCGCGGTCGTGAGCGTCAAGCTCCCGGACCCGGCGTTCAACAACCAGCCCAAGGAACGGCTGCTCAACCCCGAGATCGAGGGGTTCGTGAGCAGCGCGGTCACCGAGGCGCTGACGAACTGGCTCGAGGAGAACCCGGGCGAGGCCAAGCGGCTGTGCATGAAGGGGATCGTCGCGGCGCAGGCGCGCGAGGCGGCGCGCAAGGCACGCGAGCTGACACGGCGCAAGACGGCGTTGGATTCCGGGTCGATGCCGCACAAGCTGCGGGACTGCAAGACGAAGGACCTCGATCGCGCCGAGATCTTCATCGTCGAGGGTGATTCGGCGGGTGGGTCGGCGACGCAGGGGCGTGATGTCGAGACGCAGGCGATCCTGCCGTTGAAGGGGAAGATCCTCAATGTCGAGCGTGCGCGGATCGACCAGGTGCTCAAGTTCGAGGAGATCCGCACGCTGATCGCGGCGCTCCGCTGCGGGATCGGGCAGGAGTTCGATGTCACCAAGCTCCGCTATGGCAAGATCATCATCATGAC
>JAGQOC010000059.1:0-12172 GCA_020427745.1 Phycisphaerales bacterium
CCCGCGATATCCTTGTGCAGGAAGATCTTGTCGCTCGGGATATCGAACTTCTGCGAGAGGGCCGCGACAAGCTGCGCGAGCCTGCGGAGCTGCTCGTCGCTGAACGCCTTGCGGTTGCCATCGCCGACGATGCAGACCTCGATCATCCCGCGTGGGTTCACACCGGCGGTGGTCCCCGCCAGATCGGCACCGTCTCGCTGATCGAGCCAGCGCTGCCCGACATGGATCTCACCGTTGCCCATCCCGGTGCCGTTACCGACGAGGAAGTGGAACCCGAGCCCGTCGTAGCCGCTCGCCTGGTGTTCTGCTTCGATGGACGCCGACGATCCCTTGTTCGATCCGGAGTGGACGATGACGATCGAGTCCCAGTGGTCGTTCTTAAGCTCCGCCTGCGTCTGGAAGATCGCGTCGACCCCGCGCGAGCCCTCGACGGACATCAGCGGCGAGAGCGCCACCCCGCCGCCGCGGGCCGAAGGGCTCTGCGGATCAAGCACCGAGAGCGCCGCGACACTGAGCATCATCCCAAGCCCGAGCACGCCCCAGACGATCTTCGTCCGTGCGGAGTTGCGGGTGCGGGATGCGGTGTGTACGCCGGTCATTGGCTTCGAGAACTCCTCATCATCAGGGTATCAATTCCATTCGGAGTTTGCGACCGATTTCCTTGCACAATCCTCGCCCGCAAGGGCAACTTCAAGCGCAATGTTCACATCACAACGCCTGGAACACTTGCAAAGACCAAACACGCTCGTGGGCGACATTTTCCCGGACCCAGATGCAGTGTAACCGCTCAGTCGTCGCGGACGATCAGCCGCCCACGGAGGTTCGGCGTGCGCTTGCCGTATTCGTCTTCCGAGTACGGCTCGGCCCGCTGGTTCCGCGCCTGGTCGTAGCGATCGAACTGACTCCGATCGTCCTTGGCACGCAACGCGGTCTTCTGACACCCGCCGATCGTCACCAGGAATCCCGCAGAAAGGAGGCCCACCCCGATCCGGGTCAGGGCGGGTCGAACAAAGGATCGATTATTGATATTCGGGGGTGTCACCATGCCCGATTCTAGTGCCGAGTCTCGGTGTGTGGGCGGACAAAAGAAAACAGTGCACCGTCGTTTCCGCGCGGTGCACTGTTCTGGAGAGAGGAGAGAGTTTTCCATGCTCGGGCCTGCTGCTGCCCGTGGATCAACATGGACCATGAACGCTGAGTTGTACGCAGCAATATTCAGATCAGTTCACAAAACTACCCATCGGACGGGCTATTTTAACAATTCCAGGATCAAACGGGGTGAACTGCCTAGACCAGCCGGCCCCGGGGATCCACCCGCAACCGCTTGCTATCTAACATTATCCTTACAAATTCTCCCGCCGCCACCCCCACACAGGTCGACAGGTTCAGCGATCGCTCACCCGGCTGCATCGGGATGCTCACGCACCGCTCAGGATGCCTATCCACAAAGCCGGTCGGGAGCCCGGCGCTCTCGCGCCCGAAGACCAGATGGTCACCGGGCCGCAGATCCGCGTCATAGATCGTCCGCGTTGCCTTGCTCGAGAACAACCACATCCCCGCGTCGCGTGGTCGATCGCGTTCGTAGCACTCCAGATCCGCGTGCTCGGTGAGGTGCAGTCTCGGCCAGTAGTCCAGCCCCGCACGCCGGCACGCCTTCTCGTCGATGTCGAACCCGAGCGGGTGCACGAGCTGCAGCCCCAGCCCCATCGTCACGCAGGTGCGTCCGATGTTCCCCGTGTTGTTCGGGATCTCGGGCTCCACAAGAACGATCTGCGCATAGGGGACAGACAAAGACCCCGGCGAGAGGCTCGCCGGGGTCTGGTTGGATTCACGATCACTCATGGACGATTGTTGGCTCTCAGCCCTCGTTGAGCGCGTTGACGAGCGGATCGACCTTGATCGTCTGCTCGAGGGCGCCCTTGAAGCTCGACGAGAGCGGGTTGCCCTGCCAGCGGATGACGCCGTCGGTCGAGAGGACGATCACATGCGGGATCGCACGGATCTGCATCGCGCGATAGACCGCTTGGTTCTCGTCGTAGACATGCGAGTACGATTCGTCGTGCGAGCGGATGAACTTCTTGACATCCGCGATCGGGTCGCGCTGCCCGCCAACACCCATGACCACCAGCTCGTCTTTGTACTTCTTCTGCAGACGATCGAGCTCGGGCATCGCCTTTCGGCACGGGCCGCACCAGGTCGCCCAGAAATCGAGCACGATCACCTTGCCCTCGAGATCCACCTTCTCGGTCAGCCACTGCTCGCCGCCCAGCGCAACCGGCAGCTCCTTGCCCTGATAGTTCAGCGCGTTGAGGTTCCCGTCGTTGAACCTGGGCCAGTCCGCCGCGGCGTAGAGCTCCGCGGGGATCTCGGGCATCCCGGGCTCGGGGATCTCGACGCCCGATGCCTCGAGCTGCGCGTTGGCGATCGCCGTCTCCGCGTCTTCCTTCAGCAGACCCACCACCGCTGCCTTAATCGAGCGGTTGCTCACATCGGCGTAGCGCATCTGTCCGGCTCGATCGACCAGGAACACATCCGGGTGGTTGTCGACATGCATCGCCTCAATGAACTTCCCGCCCGTGTCCTTGGCGACCTGCACCTTGATGCGCCCGTCAAGGATCTTCTCCTCGATCGATTCAAAGCCCGGCTCGCCGTGCACCGCGAGGATCACGAGCCCGTCCTCGGCGTGCTCACGCTCGAGACGCGCCAGCGTATTGAGCATCATGATCGACTGCGGATCATCCGCGGAGGTCGTCGCGATCAGCACCACCTTGTTCTTCATCGACTCCGCCGTCAGCGGCTGCGCGAGCGACCAGTCCGTCAGCGAAGCGAGCGACTCGACCGCGAACGGGGCCCCTTCGAGCGCGTTGAGCTCCACGCGTGCCTTGTTGTCGTCCTCCCGCTTGATCTTCGGGCCCATCGCCAGCAGCCCGCCGGCGAGCACACAGACAGCGGTCGTGGTCAGCATCGTTGTTCGTTTCATCGTGGATCTCCCGCGTGGTGTTCAAAGCCCGCACCGAGCGTGCGGACCAAAAGTGTACCGGAAGCGGAGCAACCGGTGCCCCAAAAACCATTCAAAGCACAAAAAACCCGCTCTCGAGCGGGTTGAAGGGGTTCGGATCCACCACGGATTACGAGGCGTTGACCAGCGGATCGACCTTGAGGGTCTGGGCGACGGCCTTCTTGAAGTTCTTGTCGTGCGGATTGCCGATCCAGCGGACCACGCCGTCCGTTGAGATCACAACAACAAGCGGGATGCCCTCGGACTCAAACGGCGTGAACACGCTCTGCTCCGCGTCGAAGAGATGGCTGTAGGAAACCTCGTGCTCGCCCATGTAGCTCCGCACGGTGTCGATGTCCTCACGCTGCCCGCCGATCGCGAGGACCGCGAGATCATCCTTGTGGTCCTTCTGCAGCTTGTCGAGGATCGGTGACGCGGCGCGGCAAGGGGGGCACCAGGTCGCCCAGAAATCGAGCACGATCACCTTGCCCTCGGTTTTGACCTGCTCGCTCAGCCAGGTCTCTTTGCCGAGCGCAACCGGGAGCTGCTGTCCCTGGAAATCCTTCGCGTAGAGCGAATCGCCGCTGTTGTGCTTGGGCCAGTCGGCCTTCGCGTACTCCGCGGGGTCCACCGTCGGCGTCGGGGCCAACGCACCGGCGGCAACCTCGGCGGTCTTCTCGTGGTCGGCGCACAGCGGGCACTTGTCCGGGCCCGCGGCAACTCCGAAGGCAAGCCCGGTGGAAGCAACAATCATCGCGATCAGATTCATGGGTCAAACTCCTTGTGGTCCGTATTGGGTCGTCGTTTGGTCTGGGATCATTGCCCCCCAGGCACGACCAGTCTGTGCAGACCAACCGCGCACGCGACGGCAATATTCAGTGAATCCGTGTTGATCGCCTGATTGATCCGCACCAGACGGTCCGCGAATCCCATCGCCTCCGGCGTCAAACCCGCCCCCTCGGCCCCCAGGAGCAGCGCAGGGCGCCCTACCGATCGGTTGGAAACTGTGTCCAGATCCTCCGCATCCGCCCTCGGCGACATCGCGAGGACCGTGAACCCGCCCTCGGAGATCCGCCTCAGCCCCCCCGGCCAGTCGTCCATCACCGCGAACGGGATCTTCAGCGCGTGCCCCATTGATACCCGCAACGCCTTTCGATAGAGCGGATCGCAGCAGCGAGGCGAGAGGATCACGCCAACGCCCTGCCCCACGAGACACGCCGCGGATCGGAAGACTGATCCGAGGTTGTCGTGATTCGCAAGGTCCTCGAGCACCACCAACGCCCGGCTGGACTTCAGGAGTTCACCGACGCCGTCCGTCGGCAAGCGTTTGCCGCAGGCGAGCAAGCCCCGGTGCATCGGGAACCCGACGATCGACTCGAGCACGCCCGGCTCCGCGGAATAGATCGGCACGCCTTCCGGCACCCGACCGAGCAACCCCGCGAGCCCCTCCACTCTGTTCGCAGCGACCAGCACGGACTCGATCGGGTAGGGCGAATCGATCAGGTGCTCGACAACCAGCGAGCCCTCGGCCATGAAGTACCCGGGCTCGTGGTCGCAGCGTTCCGCACCCAGAGCGTGCGGATTGTGCGCGGCCCGGAGCCAGGCGTCTTTCTGCGAGCAAAAGACCGTGATCCGTGGGTCTTTCGCGTCATGGATGGGTGTCAGCCGGTCGATAATCACCGTGTACCCTAGACTCCGTTTTCTGCCCCGATCGAGCGAAGGAATCGCATGGAACCAATGAGCGTTATTCAGGCGGCGGTCCTCGGGATCGTCGAGGGGATCACGGAGTACCTCCCGATCTCCTCGACCGGGCACCTGATCATCGTCTCCGATCTGCTCGGGCTGGGCGACAGCGCCGCCGAGCGGTCCGCCGTCGACACCTTCAACATCGCCGTGCAGGGCGGGGCGATCCTCGCGGTGCTCGGGCTGTACTTCCCCCGTGTGCTCCAGATGGTCCGCGGCTTGCTGGGCAAGGACAACGCGGGGCTCCGAATCGCGATCAACATCATCGCCGCGTTCCTCCCCGCCGCGGTGCTCGGCGTGCTCTTCAACGACTGGATCGAGGACAAGCTCTTCAACACCCCCGCCGTTCTGACCGCCCTCGCGCTCGGGGGCGTGTTCATGATCGTGCTGGACATGACCAAGTTCAAAGAGGACGAGACCGACGAGGGTCCCGACCTCGCGGACATGAGCGTCGTGCAGGCGGTGTTCATCGGGCTCCTCCAGTGCGTCGCGATGTGGCCCGGCACCTCGCGTTCGATGATGACCATCGCCGGGGGGGTGCTCGTGGGGCTCAAGCCCAAGCGGGCCGCGGAGTTCTCGTTCCTGCTCGGGCTCCCGACGCTCGGCGGGGCGTGCGTGTACTCGCTCTACAAGAACATCACCGAATCGAGCGACGCGGGCGTGCCCAATATGTTCGAGCTGCTCGGGTGGGCACCGATCGTCGTCGGCACGCTCGTCGCGACGATCGCCGCGGCGCTCGCCGTCCGCTGGCTCGTGTCGTTCCTCACCAAACACGGGCTCGCAGTGTTCGGGTACTACCGACTCGCGCTGGCGGCGCTGCTCGGGGGGTTGATCTTCGCCGGCGTCGTCCACCTCGATCCGCCCGCAGACTCAAACGAACCACCACACACCGAGATCACCGAATGAAGACCTCGTTCCCCAAAGACCAGCTCGAGATTGTCCTCCTCGAGGGCACCCACCCGGACGGCACAGCGCACCTCGAATCCGGGGGGTTCCTTGTCCGAACGCACGCCGGCTCGCTCGAGGGCGACCAGCTCATCGACGCAATCGGACGCGCCCACATCGTCGGCGTCCGCTCCAAGACCATGCTGACCGAAGAAGTCCTCGCCCAATGCCCGCGTCTGCTCGGTGTGGGGTGCTTCTGCGCCGGGACGAACCAGGTTGATCTCGAGTACGCAGCGTCTCGGGGTGTCGCGGTGTTCAACTCCCCGTTTTCCAACACCCGCTCCGTCGCGGAGCTCACCATCGCCGAGATCATCGCGCTGCACCGCAAGCTCACCCACCGCTCGCACGCGCTCCACGCCGGGACATGGGACAAGAGCGCCAGCGGCTCGCACGAGGTCCGCGGCAAGACCCTCGGCATCATCGGCTACGGGCACATCGGCTCGCAGGTCTCCGTACTCGCCGAGGCGATCGGGATGCGCGTCCTCTTCTTCGACACGATGTCCAAGCTCCCGCTCGGGAACGCCAACAGCGTCGACTCGCTCAATCGCTTGCTCGGCGAGTCCGATGTGGTCACGATCCATGTCCCGGACGATCACACGACGCGCGGGATGATCGGCGCAAAGCAGATCGCGAGGATCAAAGCCGGCGGGTACCTCATCAACAACGCTCGCGGCTCGATCGTGGACCTCGATACGCTCCGCGGCGCGATCGATTCCGGGCACCTCGCGGGCGCGGCACTCGATGTGTTCCCCGATGAACCCGCGAAATCAGGCGAATCCTTCAGCAGTGTCATGCAGGGTGCCGCGAATGTCATCCTGACTCCCCATGTCGGCGGCTCAACAATCGAAGCACAGCAGGCGATCAGCATGGATATCGCGCACAAGCTGACCCGGTTCATCAACGCGGGCGTGACGACCGGCGCGGTCAATGTGCCGGAGGTCGATCTCCCCGAGCAGTCCGCCGTGGGCGAGCACCGCCCGCACCGGATCCTGAACTTCCACGCGAATGTCCCCGGCGTGCTCGGCAAGATCCACGAGGCCGCGTCCTCGCTCGGTGTGAACATCACGGGCGAGTACCTCCGCACGCGCGACCGGATCGGGTATGTCGTGATCGACGCCGACCCGTCGGACGCCGGGGCGTTGCGTGATCGGATCGAGTCGATCAATGAATCGATCCGCACGCGGATGCTGTACTAGCTCTCAGGAGCGTGCGACATCCACGACGACCCCGATCTGGTCGGGCTCGCCCGCCGACTTGATCGCGTTGATCGCGTCTTCCAAGCGGAATCGCTTCGTGATCAGCCCGGAGAGGTCGATGCGCCCCGATGCCATCGTCGCGAGCCCTTCGCCGACGGAGCCGCATCGGGCACCGAGGACGCTGAGCTCGCTGGAAACGATCGGGGACCAGTCGATCGCGCCATGATCCTTGCTCGGGATCGAGAGCGGGTCCGCGCTGAGCACGATCGTGCCGCGCGGGCGGACCATCCGCATCGCGATCTGCAGACTCCTCGGGTCCTGCGTGGTGTCCACGACGACATCCTGGTCGGCCCGGCGTCCCACCTCGTCGAGATGGCGGTGCTTGATCCCCCACTTCGCGCAGAGCTCCAGACGATCCGTGCGTGTCGTGAGCAAACGAACCGAGGCATTCATCCTTGTCATCACCTGCGCGCACAAGAGTGCGGCGATGTCTTCACCGAGCACCGTAACATACGGCTTGCCCTCGATGCGGACCATCTGACCCGCGTGTACAGACGAGGCGAGCGTGTTGGCAAAGATCGCGTGATCGTCGAGGATCGTTTCGGGAACCGGCGCGAGATTCACAACCGGGATCGAGAACCGCTCCGCGAGACACCCGTCGTGCTTGGCGAGCCCGAGCACGGCCCGATCGGGGTCGTGCTTGGCGAGTCCCCGGCGCGCTTGTTCGCTGCTCGGGTCCGCGATGTTCGGGTTACCGACAACGCGTTTGCCGATCAGCGGATGGTTCTCACTGCCCCCGACCGACTCGACGACGCCGAGGAACTGATGACCCACGATCCCGGAGAACCCGAACGCGCCGGCGCAGTTCGCGAGATCCGCTCGACGCAGGAGCACCCGCGTCGTACGCACGATCGCGTCCCCCTTCGAAGGGGTCGGCTCGGGCGCACGCTCGTCGAGAAATACCTGGTTGTCTTTGATCCGAACCGCGCGCACCCGCTCCTCCTATGGATGAAATCACCCACTGAACCATCGGTTCAGGGACGGCCGTGTGTCGAGCGGATACATCAGATTCAGAGGTTCTCGGGCCTGCATCCGTGATCTGAGCCGATCGTTCGGATCAGTCATCAATCAGCGGGTCGAGCCCGACAGGCGTCGAGGTCGTCTCGTTCGGCGGTGCCGGCACAAGAGGCAGATACTCGATCGGGCGACGCTTGCGGTGGAAGATCGGGTAGGTGTACGGCTGCGCGGCCGCGAAGACATCCTCGGTCTCGTTGTACCAGTCGATCCACATCCGACGCTCGATCCCGAAGTTCTGCCCCGTCAGCGTCCGCAGCGATTTCTGCACGCGGTTGTTCACAACCAGACGCGGATCACGCAACGCGCCGATCAACGCCTGCACAACCCGGTTCTCCTGGTACTGCCCGAGCGCGTCGGCGGCGGCGGCGCGGACATCCGCGTCCGACTCGTTGTCGATATTCACGGCGGCGATCAGCGGCGTGACCGCGTCGCTCGAGTGCACACGCTGCAACGCCCGCGCCGCCTCGATACGCACAAGCCGATTCTCGTCCTCGAGACCCGCGATAATCAGCGGCGCATGCTCGGGGTCCCCGTGGCGACCGAGCGCCCGGATCGAGGCGGTGCGGACGCCGGGGTCCGGATCATCAACACCATCGAGATAAAGATCGAGATATACCGGGCTCCCCCCGAAGTCGGCGTTGGAGAGCAGCGTCGTTCCCTTGAACCGGTTCTCCGCGCTGTACGGATCTGTCGCCATCTCCGCGGCTTCGCTCGGCGTCGTCTGCGGTGTCAGCACCTGCAGCAGGCTCGTCGTCCCGCGGGGCACATCGTCAAAGGTGCCGCAGCCAGTCAGAACACTTGCGGGCACGAGCGAAACCGAGAGGATTCCGGCGGCTTTGAGGGGGAGTCTGGGCATACCGAAGTATATCGAGCATCCACGGACACACGCATGAACCCGATCAGAAATCGGGTGACTCTGTGCGGAACGCGATCGGCTTCTGCAGCAGCTCGTTGACGATGATCGCGTGTCGGATCGCCGAACGATTGCCCATTACCGATCTCATCTGCTTGTGCGACGACCCCGCGGTGAGCGTCTGGAACGAGGACGCGATCGGCTGGTCCGCGTGGTCCGCGTGCAGCGTGCCGACATGAACATTGAGCTCCGGGTTCACGCGGAGCGAGGAGAGCCGGCTCTGCCCCTCGGCGGGTTTCGAGCGGAGAGCGTTGGCCTTGGTCTGCTCAGCGATCTGGGCGAGCTCGGCGCGTCGGCGTGCGATCTCCAGCTGCTTGCGCCGCTCCTGCAACGCCATCTGCTCCGCGTGCTCCTTGCGGCGCTGGGCAGCGGCGAGCGCTGCACGGCGCGGATCGGGCTGCGCTTGCTGGGCCACGGGACGGGCAATGGGTCGGCTCGGGGTTGCCCGTTGCGGCGATTGGCGGGCGGGAGCCTGGGTGCTCGACTGCGCCGGTGCGGACCGCTGCTCGCGGATCCTGCGGAGCTGCTCGATGCGCTGCTGACGGAGCGCTTCGAGCCGAGCCTGGCCCGCCGCCTTGGTATTCGCCGCCATCTCCCGGGCGCTCAGGTCCACCGTCCCGGGGTCCTCGACCGGGCGCCCGGTCCGCAGCGCCTCGGCGCGGGCCCGTTCACGCCGCTGGAGTTGCTGGCGTTCTTCCTGCTTTTCCTTTGTCCACTTCGCGAACCGGGCGCCGACGCTGACAACGACGATCAGGATCGGGACAATGAACGGCGCGATGGTCTGGAGGAACTGGCCCATGCACCCATTGTATCGGGCCGATCGCCCGGCGTTGCTTACCCGGTGGGCGCGACCCCCACGACCGTTCCGAGCCCCTCAACCTCCCGCCGGCGCATCCCGACCCCGAATACACGCGAGAGGGTGGTCTCATCGAGCGACCCGCCTGCATCACCCTCGCTCAGCAGCTTCCCGCGTTCATCGAGGACGATCGCACGATCGGCGAGCGTGCACGCCGCGGAGAGGTCATGGAGGACGACCCCCACCCCGATCCCGCGATCCGCGAGCTCGCGGAGGGCGATCATCGCCTCATGAGCAAACTTGGGGTCCATCGACGCGCAGGGCTCGTCGGCGAGCAGGTAGCCGTTTTCCACACCGTCGAGCTGAGCCCAGACGCGCGCAAGCGAGACCCGCTGCTGCTGCCCCACCGAGAGCGTCCCGAAGGGAACAGACGCGAGTTCCCTCATCGCGAATCGTTCCAGCGCACGGTCCTCGGCGCCCCCCGCGCCGCTCGCGTGACGACCAAACCCGATCACACGGGCGACATCGAAATCAAACGCGAGCGTCGCCCGCTGAGCGAGATACGCGATCCGTGCTGCCCGCTGTTCCGCCGTGATCGAGCGGAGCTCCTCACCGTCGACCGAAACAGCCCCCGAGCTGGGCGCCCGGACACCCGCGAGGAGGCGCAGGAGCGTGGATTTGCCCGCCCCGTTCGGGCCGACAATCGCGGTGATCGCGCCACGCTCGATCGAGCAGCTCACCCGATCGAGAACGCGTTTCGATCGGGAATAGGAGAACACGAGCTGCCGAGCATTGATCGCCATTGTGTGGAGTCTATCTTGCTCATCCGCCCGCGTACTCGGTCACAGCGGATCCCAGACGGCTGAGCAGCCCCAGGGCGTTCGGCTCCAAACTCCCCGACAGCGTGTGCGCAAGCAGGGCGCGGTCCTCCGGGCCAAACTTGCTCTCGAACTTGCGGACACCACCCTCGCGAACGCGGTGCTCGTCCGCGCCGCCCACGCCTGCGTCGTTCTGGATTGCGCGCATCGCTTCGAGCGAACCGCGCTCGACCACGCTTGCGAGATCCGTTTCACTCAGCGGGACGCCGCAGAAATCGCAGAGCCGCACAATCTCGCGCCCACGATCCTCGATGAGATCCTCGTAGCGGAGCAGGCAATAGTCTTTGTGCTTCTCGAGCCCACTGGCCCAGCTGTTGATCCACTCGGCGTACGACAACGCATCGCTGGACACTTCGAGGTATCGTGCGAGATCCGCATCCGCCAGCTCGGGCGATCGGCGCGAGAAACGCGATGTCAGGATGTCCATTGGGTCCCGGTAGAGCCACACGATCCGGTGCCCGCGCAGGATCGGGCCGAAGCGGTCATGAGCCGCGGCGATCACGGGCAGTGGGCCCAGACGCTCCCGCTGGAACACCCCCCACCCGGTCCGCTCGCTCCACGACCAGTTGGGGATCCACTCGAAGCAGTTCGTCAGATCGACCTCACGGTCCCAGCCACGCGCCCGTGCGATGCAATCGCTGAGCATGAAGCGGACCCATGTGCGCCCGGAGACGCGGTAGGAGCACAGGAGGATGTCCGCCTCGGGTTTGGGCATCCTTTACACGCCGAGCTTGCCCGCAAGGAAATCGGCGACCTGGTCGATCGCGATCCGCTCCTGGTCGAGCGTGTCGCGGTGGCGCACGGTGACGGTGTTGTCGCCGAGTGTGTCCGAATCGATCGTGAAGCAGAACGGGCACCCGGCCTCGTCCATGCGGGCGTATCGCTTGCCGATCGACTGTTTCTCGTCGTACTCGATCGTCCCGAGGTGCCCGAAGCGTTTGCGGAGCGTGTGATAGAGCGACTCGGCGATCTCGGGCATGCCGTCCTTTTTGACAAGCGGGAACACCGCCGCCTTGATCGGCGCGAGGCGTGGGTGGAACTTCATGTAGACCCCCGACGCCCGCTCCGGATCGGGGGTGAACGCCTCGCAGAGGACCGCGAGCACGCCGCGGTCAAGCCCGGCGGAGGGCTCGATGACATGCGGGAGATACCACTCGCCCTTGGGCTGCCCGTTGGGGAGCGGCTCGCCGCGGGTCGTGTCGTGGTACTCCATCTTCTTCTTCGCGTGCTCCTGGTGCTGCTTGAGATCGAAGTTCGTGCGGTCCGCGATGCCCTCGAGCTCGCCGTAGCCCGGCGCGGTGAAGGGGAACTTGTACTCGATATCCGAGGTCCCGGCGCCCTCTTTGGCGTAGTGGGCCAGTTCGTCGCGGTCGTGCTCGCGGAGGATCAGGTTGTCGGAGTCGAGCCCGAGCGACTGCCACCAGCTCATACGCCAGTCACGCCAGAAGGTGTACCAGCCCTTGGCCTCGTCCGGGTGGCAGAAGAACTCGATCTCCATCTGCTCGAACTCGCGGCTGCGGAAAGTAAAGTTCCGCGGCGTGACCTCGTTGCGGAACGCCTTGCCCGTCTGCGCAATCCCGAAGGGGACACTCACGCGCGTCGTGTCGACGACATTCTTGAAGTTGA
>JAGQOC010000059.1:12230-21189 GCA_020427745.1 Phycisphaerales bacterium
CCGATGTACGTCTTGAACATCAGGTTGAACGCGCGGGGCTCGGTGAGGGTGCCGACTTCCTTTGCGTCCGGGCCAACCGTGATCGCGATCTCGTCGGGTCCGAGATCCGTGAACGGGCAGAGATCGATGCCGTTCTTGTCGATGTTCTTCTTTTTGTACTTCGAGAGCTTCTTGAGTGCGGCATCAAACGACTTGTCATCGTTCTCGATAAACGCGTAGATTTGCCCAGACTTATCACCCTTCTCGCCCATGCACATGATGTGGTCCGCGCGATAGCGCGACTTGGTCTCCCGGCAGTCCACCATCGGGTCGTTGAACCCACCGACATGCCCGGACGCTTCCCAGACCCTCGGATTCTGGATGATGCTCGTGTCCACCGGCACGATCTCGACGGGCTTGCCGTCGGGTCCGAGCTTGCCGTCGCAGCCCTTCATCACCACATCGGTCCACCACGCGTCGCGGAGGTTTTTCTTGAGCTGGGCGCCGAGGGGGCCGTAGTCCCAGAACCCGTTGACGCCGCCGTAGATCTCGGAGGCGGGGTAGATGAACCCGCGGCGTTTGCACAGGGCCATGATGTCGTCCATGGATTTGACGGACTGGTCGGTTTGCTTGTCGGGCTGGTCGCTCATCGGGCGGTCCTCGGGGCTGGGTGAGAATGGTTGGAAGTCTAGCCGGACAACGGGGTTTGCGCGTGCGGATGCCGTGCTCCCTATCGTTTGCTCCATGGACGGCACGCAAACCATCTGCATCACCGGGGGGACCGGGTTCGTCGGGCGGTCTGTCATCCGGGACCTCATCATGGCGGGGTACCGCGTCCGGGCGCTGTGCCGCGACCAGGGCAAGGGCGAGCGGATCTTCCCCGACGGGCAGTTCGAGGAGGACGCCCTCACCTGGATCACCGGCACCCTCCAGGACACCGACGCGCTCAACCGGCTCGTCAAGGGCTGCACCGGGTGCGTCCACCTCGTCGGGATCATCCGCGAAACCAGGCACCAGACCTTCGACCAAGCCCACCACCTCGGCACCCGGGCGATGGTCGACGCGTGCAGCCGCGAGAACCCGGGCATGCGGTATATCCAGATGTCCGCGCTCGGCGTGAGAAACGACCCGGCGGTCGAGTACCGATGCACGAAATACCTTGCGGAGCAGTACCTCAAGAAATCCACGCTCCGCTGGACGATCTTCCGCCCGGGGCTCATCCACGGCACCGACGGCGAGTTCACGCACATGCTCGTCGATTGGGTCCGCGGCAAGGCGCCGCCGTTCGTGTTCCTGCCGTACTTCTCGCGATGGAAGCAGCAAGGGTTCGGGATGGAAGCGGCGATGGTCGCGCCGATCCATGTGGAAGAACTTGACCAGATCTTCGTACAAGCGCTGAGCACCGATGAAGCGATCGGCGAAACCTTCGAGATCACGGGCCCGGAGCAGCTCCGATTCGATGACATGCTCCGTTTCGTGCGGGAAACCCTCCCCAAGGGGCGGTTCAACCGCCCCGCGATCGGGATCCCCTGGCGAATCGCGGCGCTGCAGGCTTCGGTCTTCGGCGCGGTCGGGCTCGGCGGGGTGCTACCCTTCGACAAGGGGATGGCCGTGATGGGGGCTCAGGACTCAACCACGACCAGCGAGGAGCGGAACCGGGTGCAGGAGGCATTCGGGATCGCCCCCACCGGGTTCCGCGACGGGTTCTCGTCGTACGCCCACCTTCTCTAGGACACACACTCTTTGGAACGGATACCCATTTCATGCCCGGACGCTTCCGAGATCGGCTGATCTCCCACATCTCCCACGATTCCTACACCCCCAAGCAGATCCCGCTGGTCGCCAAGGAGTTGCTGATCGATGAGCTCGATGAGTTCGCCGATGCGGTCCGCGAGCTCGCCGCCGAGGGCGTGATCGACCTCGACGATCACGGCAAGATCCACCTCCCCTTCCGCGATGACGAGGGGGAGCTGATCGGTGAGTTCCGCGGCACCCAGACCGGGATCGGGTTCGTCCAGCCCGGGGACCATCGGCATGGATCCGATGTCTTCATCCCGCCGCACGCGACGATGGGCGCACTCAGCGGCGACACGGTCAAGGTCTACTACGAACGCGACAAGCGACGCGAACGCAAGCTCGGCACGATGGAGCGACAGTACGCCGGCGAGGTCATCGAGATCATCGCCCGCAAGCGAGCCAACTTCACCGGGGAGATCGACAAACGCGACGGCAGATGGATCGTCTACCCCGACGGACGCGAGATCACCGACCCGATCCTCATCCGCGACGCGGATTCCAAAAATGTCAAGCCCGGTGACAAGGTCGTGCTCGAGATCATCGAGTACCCGGAGAACGGCAGACTCGCCGAGGGCGTCATCACCCGTGTGCTCGGCGCAGCCGGCGAGCCCGATGTCGAGACGCAGGCGGTGATCGCGGCCCACTCGCTGCCGAGCAACGAGTTCCCCGAATCGTGCGTCAATCAGGCGCGCGAGGCGACACGACGGTTCGACGAGGAGATGCAGAGCTACGAGGACCGAGGCATCGAGGCGCTCGATATGCGCCGCGACCTGACGGGCGACTTTATCTGCACCATCGACCCGCCGGACGCCAAGGACTACGACGACGCGATCTCGATCAAACGGCTCGACAACGGCGGGTACGAGCTGGGCATCCACATCGCGGATGTTGCTCACTATATCGCGCCCGAATCTCCGCTCGATCTCGAAGCGAAGGAGCGAGGGAACTCGGTGTACCTGCCTCGGCTCGTGATCCCGATGCTTCCGGAGGTGCTCTCCAACGGGATCTGCTCGCTGCAGGAGGGTGTGCTCCGCTACGCGAAGACCGCCGTCATCCGCTACGACAACATGGGCAATGTCACCGCCCGCGGCGTGTGCCAGTCGCTCATCAAGTCCCGCAAGCGGATGACCTACCTCGAAGCGCAAGCACTCATCGACGGCGATGAGGAAGAAGCACGCAAGCACGCCAAGAACGAAACGCCCTACACGCCCGAGCTCATCGACGCGCTGCAGGACATGAACACCCTCTCACGCCTTATCCGCGCGCGTCGGCACAAGGCGGGGATGATCCACCTCGATCTCCCGGAGGTGAACCTGATCTTCGACGACAACGGCAAGGTCGTCGACGCCGAGCCAGAAGACGACGCGTACACCCACACCCTCATCGAGATGTTCATGGTCGAGGCGAACGAGGCGCTCGCCTCGCTGTTCGAGACGCTCCGTGTCCCGGTGCTCCGGCGCATCCACCCCGAGCCCACACCCGGCGACGCGGATGTGCTCCGCAAGACCGCGATGGTCGCGGGGTACCGGATCCCGAAATCACCGACACGCGAAGAGCTCCAGGGGCTGCTCGACGCGACGGCGGGCACGGGCGCGTCGCGGGCCGTACACAACGCGGTGCTCCGCACGCTCACCAAGGCGTCGTACTCCCCGCAGCTGATCGGGCACTACGCGCTGGCGTCCAAGGCCTACTCGCACTTCACCTCCCCGATCCGGCGCTACCCGGACCTCACGCTCCACCGCGCGATGTTCGCGTACCTCAAACGCACCAACAACGGCGAGAACCGCCCCAAGTCCGACGACGCGTGGATCAAGCTCGGCAAGGAACTCAACCACGACCCGCTGTGCCCCAACGAGCAGGAGCTCTTCGAGATCGGGACGCAGTGCTCGAACACCGAGGTCAACGCCGCCGCAGCGGAGCGCGAGCTGCGCCAGTTCCTCGTCCTCCAGCTGATGAGCGAGCACATCGGCGAATCCTTCGAGGGCTACATCACCGGCGTCACCCCCAAGGGCGTGTATGTCCAGATCGCCAAGTACCTCGCCGACGGCATGGTCAAGAAGCACGACCTCCCGGGCGATGTCACGCGTTCCAAGAAGCCGCCCAAGTGGCGCATCGACGACCGCTCGGGCGCGATGGTCGACGAGATCTCCGGACGCAGCTTCTCAATCGGCGACCAGGTCATGGTAACGATCGACCGCGTGGACACCTCGACGCGTCAGATGGACCTCATCATCACGGACGGCGCAAGCCGCGCCGCGGGCAAGATGAAGGGGCCCGCCAAGGGTCTCAAGCTCGGCGGCGGTGACGCGATGGGCGGGCTCGGCGAGAAAGCGGAAGCCGCGGGTTTCAAAAAGATGCCCGGCGGACAGCGGCGCAGCAAGAAGAGCAAGTCCCGCGATCGCGGCAAGACCGACTACCGGCGCGATGCCCAGGGCAAACAAGGGCCCGGCGGGAAAAAGAAGGGCAAGGGCAAACGCAAGTAGTCCTCTCAACCAGCAGCCGGCGTCCACGCCTCCCACGGGAAATCGTCCGGGATCAGGTGCTCGCAGTTGTTGAGCCAGCCCACAAGGAACTCCTGCGCATCGACCACCCGGGGCCCGGGGCGGTTGAACATCTGGTTGCCGTCCACCACCACGACGCGGTTGTTCTTCACGGCGGGAAGATTTCGGAACCAATCGCAGGACCGATACAAACGCTCCGCCTCCGCTCTGGACTGCTCCAGCGTGAGCCCGCACGGCGCGATGATGAGGTGCTCGGGGCGTGAAGCCGCAAAGTCTTGGTTGGATACCGCAATCGAATGCCCGGCGACCCGTTGGGCCTGCTGTGGACCGACCGCGGCCCCGGACCCGGGCAGGATGACGGTGGGGTTCATCGGATGCTGACCTCCAGCGCGTTCGATGAGCTGCACCGTCCAGTGCCCGGCGACGAAGACGGGGTCGGTCCATTCCATAAACCCAACGACCGGGCCATCGATGTACGGATTGATGTGCTCCTGCGCCCGGTCCATCCTTTGTTTGAGATCCACCACCGCATGAACCGCCCTATCCTCCAGCCCGACGGCCCTGCCGAGCATGAGCATCTCGTCGAGGATCTCCTCGACGGTCTGTGCCTTGAGTTCGATGAGCTGGGGACGATTGGGCAACTGCTCCATCAGCCGCTGGACGCATGCAGAGTCAATGGAGCACACGCTGCACAGGTCTTGGATAATGACCAGATCGGGCACAAGATCCGCAAACAGTTGCTCATCAAGAACATAGAGCGATTGCCCACCCTCGAGCGAAGCGCGAACCTGTGCGTCGATCCCGGCTGCGTCGGCCCCGGCATCTGGATCGAAACGGGTTTTCTGGGCGGTGATGGCGGGCAGCGATCCGACGCCCTGCGGGAAGTCGCACTCGTGGGACCGCCCGACGAGCATGTCCACAGCGCCGATCGCCCCGAGCATCTCGGTTCCCGAGGGGATCAGGCTCACGATGCGCATCTGAACGCTCCGAAAAGAGAGAATAGCCCCCGGTGTCTACGATCCGGGGACGAGTCAACAGGCAACGCCTGAAGGGTACGGTACGCCCGCGTCCGCCGGGCATCGAGGAGATCCGCGTGCAACTGCATATTCGAAACCTGATCGGGATCATCGGCGTCAGCGCCGTCCTCTGGACCACGCCCGCCTTCGCCCAGAACGAAGCGAGCGACGAGCCCAGCGAGCAGCCCGTCGTCGATCCGCTGCTGGACTGGGGGAGCGAGCCCGTCCGCCCGCGCCCCGCGACCACCACACCGCCGCGCCCGAGGCCTGAGCCCGCCGAGCCAACCATTTCCTTCGGCGGCTTCTCCGAGCCCATCGAGCTCACCACACTGATCGATTTCGTCGGCTCCTCGCTCAATGTCAACATCGTCGTCAAGGGCTCGCCGACCGGCGAGGTTGTTTTCAACGCGCCCGTCGAGGTCCCCAAGAGCAAGCTCATCGATCTCCTCGACGCGATGCTCGAGCAGTACGCCTTCACCATCGCGATGGACGAGGTCTCGGGTTTCTACATCGTCCAGCCCGTCACGGATGTCCGCCCGACCATGTCCGGTGAGCGTGCCTCGACACGCATCATCCACACCCCCAACATCAAGCCCTCGCTCATCGTCCCCGCCCTCACCACCGCGATCGGAGGGGGCGGCACGGGTGGTGCCCAGGGCAGCAGCCCGATCCAGGCCGTCGACGAGCTCGGTGTCCTCATCATCAACGCGCCCCCACGCGACATCTCGCGGATCGAGGCGCTCGTCGGTGAGCTCATCCGTCTCGATCAGCAGCAGGAATACATCCGGCTCGAACTCAACCACCTCGCCGCCCCCGTCGCGCGTGAACGCATTGTCGGGCTCGCCGGTGGGTCCGGAGGGACGAGCATCCAGGTCAACAACAACCGCAACCCGGGCAACCCCAACGGCGGCACCAACCCGAGCGCGGCGATGACTGGTAGCTCGCTCAACAACCTCTCCGAACGCGTCACCATCGACCCGCAGGGCAACGCGTTGATCTTCAAGGGCACCCAGGTCGAAGCGGACCGCGTCCGGGCGCTGCTCGCCGTCATCGATGTCCCCAACACGCTGCAGCCGAAAAACTACTTCGCGGGATCATCCGCGGCCCAGATCGCCGACATCGCCTCGCGCCGCGGGCTCGGAGAGGTCATCCTCATCGAGCAGGAAACACAGACCAACAACCCATTCAACTTCAACCAGCAGCAGCAACAAAGCAACCAGTTCAACCAGCAGGAGACCACCGGCGGCCCCGTCATGGTCGTCGACCCCGCACGCGGGAACATCGTCTACTACGGCACGCGCGAGCAGCAGGCTCAGCTCGCCGCCCTCATGGTCGAGCTCGGCACCGAGGACGAGCGGATCGTCACCCGCGAGTACATCCTCAACCATTCCAACGCAGACACCATCGCGGATCTCCTCATCGGGATCATCACCGGCGAACGCCAGACCGGGGACTCGCCCCTGCTCCCCCAGAGCACCCAGCAGCAGGGATTCGCGTTCGGGTTCAACGGTTTCGGCGGCGACGACGCATCGGGGCAGTTCGATCCCAACAAGATCTCCGTCATCCCCGATCCCGACAACAACCAGGTCATCATCCGCGCCCCGATCAAGCAGCAGGACGAACTGCAGAAGATCATCGCCAAGCTCGATAAACGCAAATCGCAGGTCTACATCGAGGCGATGATCGTCGCCGTCAACGACAACGAGGACTTCCTCCTCTCCGTCGACACCCAGCTGCTCGGCGACGAGGGCGGGTTCGGAACGAACTTCGGGAACCTCGCCACCCCCACCGCGTTCACCGACCCACGCACCGTCGCCCCCGGGCTCGGCGGGCTCACGGCGGCACTCATCAAAACCGACTTCGTCCCCGTGATCATCAATGCGTCGCAGACGAACACCGATGTCCGCATCCTCTCAACACCCCAGCTGCTCGTCAACGACAACCAGGAAGCCGAGATCGTCTCGATCGAGGAACAGCCCTTCAGCGAGCTGTCACAGGACAACGCCACCTCGGTGACGAGCTTCGGCGGTTACGCCGAGGCGGGCACCACCCTCCGCGTCACGCCCTCGATCTCCAAGTCCGGATTCCTCCGCCTCGAGTACTATGTTGAGCTTTCTAACTTCACCTCCGCGACCGGCATCGACGGCTCCCCGCCCCCCCGCAACACGCGACGCGTCGAGGGCTCCGCCTCCGTCCCGACCGACTCGACCATCGTCCTCGGCGGCATCGTCGTCGACGACATCCGCGACACCATCATCAAGGTCCCCCTGCTCGGCGACATCCCGATCCTGGGTGAGGCGTTCAAGCGGACCAACAAGGTCAACAACAAGTCGCGCCTGTACATCTTCCTCACGCCGAGGATCATGACGGACCCCAACTTCAACGACATCCGCCTGTTCACCGAGGGTCCCCAGCGGGATATGAGCATCGATCCGCTCACGCCCACGCTCGAGCCCGAGATTATCCAGAGCGTCGAGCAGCCCAAGCAGGGTCTCCCCGAGACTCCCTGGGGCGAGGTCGAGCGTGCGCCGGCTGCCGAGGAAGGCGCCCCGTCGCTCGACCCGGTCTTCATCGAGGTCAAGCCGACCACAAACGCGAGTGGGAGCTCCGACTGACCATGTCCAAGCGCAAGAACGGGCTCGCAAAGGTTTCTGATCCACCCAAACGCGCCGACGACGCGGCAGCGATCGTTGTCGACTCGTGGGACGAGGCCGCACGCTCATTCGGCGCGATCCGCATGTCCGGAGACCAGCTCCGCGCGTTCGCGTCCATCCCCGGCTCGGACGACGAGCCCTGGGATGTCATGCTCCAGACCCTCGCGATGGACGAGGCGGGCGCGCTCAAGATGCTCGCCCACCGCACCGGACTCGAGTTCCGGCCCGATCCGAAACTCACCGAGTCCGCCTCCAGGTTCTACGAGCTCGTTGATCCGGACGACGCGCGGGCCGCCTCGGTCGCGTGCATCACCCACGAGCACGGCGCGTTCGTCATCGCGACGAGCAGGCCGCTCCAGCCCAGCGTGCTGACGATGCTCGAGGACACGCTCGATGCGCCGATCACGCTCGTCCTCTCCACCCGCGGCGCCGTCGCGAGCCTCATCAACCGCGGCTACGAACAACGCGGCGATCTCGTCACCGAGATCGTCGAGGACATCCCGCTCGACCAGAACGCGATCGAATCCGCCGCCGGCGCTATCGGAAAAACCAACGACCTCCTCGCCCAGGCGAGACAAACCCCCGTCATCCGCCTCGTGAACATGATCCTCTTCGAGGCGCTCCGGCGCGGCGCGTCCGATGTCCATGTCCACCCGATGGAGGACCGGCTCGCGATCCGTCTCCGCATCGACGGCATGCTCATCGACGCCTTCAGCCCGCCGCAGACCCTCGCCCCCGCGATCAGCTCGCGCCTGAAGGTCATGACCGAGCTCGACATCGCGAACCGTCATTCGCCGCAGGACGGGCAGACGACCGTGCGCATCGGGCAGAAAAAGATCGACATCCGACTGTCCGTCATCCCCACGATCTTCGGCGAGCGCATCGTGCTCCGCCTGCTCGACCAGTCCAACCAGGAGCTCGACCTCGACGCCGTCGGCATGGCAAAGTCCATGCAGACCAGGCTGATGGACTGCGTCGAGCGCCCCAACGGCATCCTGCTCGTCACCGGCCC
>JAGQOC010000060.1 GCA_020427745.1 Phycisphaerales bacterium
CCTCCAAGCTCGTCCGCGTGCTCTGCTCGAACTGCAAGGTTCCCTACCCCCCCACCCCCGAGATGCTCAAGAAGCTTGGGCTCCCCGAGGGCAAGGTCGGGCAGCTCTTCAAGAAGGGTGGACAGGTCTTGGTCCGTAACAAGCCCGAGGTCTGCTCGGTGTGCAACGGCGTCGGGTACATGGGACAGACCGGGTGCTTCGGGGTCTTCCCCATCGGGGACGAGGAGCGCGAGCTCATCATCGCCCAGAACTGGAGCGGGCTCCGCGCCGCGATGCGCAAACGCGGGCTGCCCAGCGTCCAGCAAGCGGCACTCCGAAAAGCGGTCGATGGCATGACCAGCATCGAAGAGGTCACCCGCATCACCGCCGCCCCCAAGCCCCCGAAGACCAAAGCCGCCACGCCCAGTAGCTAACCACCGAACCGATCGCCCGCTTCGTGGGCGGCGGAGGAAGACACCATGATCCTGAACCTGATCGTTATCGTGCTCGTGCTCGTGATTACCGCGGCGTGGATGTTCCGCGGCGCATTCAACGCGTTCATCCATCTGCTCTGCACCATCGCCGCCGGCGCTGTCGCGCTCGCCCTCTGGGAGAAGTTCGCGACCATGCTCGTCAATATGTCCCCCGAGCGAGGGTTCTTCTCGTTTATCGAGGGCATGGCGTGGGGGATCGGGCTGATCGTTCCCTTCGTCGTCACGCTGCTCGTCCTCCGCGTCATCACCGACAAGGTGGTCGATTCCAATATCAAGAACAACGACATGGTGAACTATGTCTTCGGCGGGCTCTTCGGGCTCAAGTCCGCGATCATCACGACAGGGATCATCGTCATCGCGATCGGCACAATGCGCCTGCCCTCCAACTTCCTCGGTTACCAGCCCATCTGGTACTCCCAGGACCGCTCCACCGGGCAGGGTTCGCTCGTCCGCAACGACAAGCTCTGGGTCCCCGTCGACTGGGCGATCTCGGTCGGGTACGGCAAGCTCAGCGAGGGCACCATGTCCACCGCCGAGCCGCTCGCCAAGTGGTACCCCGATCTCGAACTCGCGGGCTTCGCCAACCGCATCAGCGCGGGCAACGGCGGCGCACGCACCGCCTACACCGATGACGCATTCAAGCTCAAGTCGTCGTACACCATCGGTGCCGACGGCTCGGTGCCGATCAATGATCTGCTCAAGGACGAACGCGACAGCGTCCCTCAGAAGTATGTTGATATCAACAACGAGAAACCCGCCAAGGGCTACCTCGCGGGGTACATCATCGATTTCAACTCCAACGCCCGCGAGCGTGGAAAGAAGGGCGGGCAGGTCATGGTCTCCAACGGGCAGATCAGTATGATCGCTCAGGGTGACGACGGGAAGACAACGACCATCTTCCCGATCGCGACCATCTCCGAATCACGCGACGGCCCGGACGGACGCTGGCTCTTCGACTCCGACGATGTCTTCATCAACTCCGTCGGCGGAAAAACAACTGTCACGATGGGCTTCGAGTTCATCGTTCCCACCGGGTACACCCCGATCGGGCTCACCGTTAAGGGTGTGCGCGTGCCGCTCGACGAGGCGAGCAAGCCCAACGAGATCAAGAGCGTCGCCGCACGCGATCGGAGCATCCGCTCCGGCTCCCTGCTCAAGGGCGAGAAGGGCGCGTCCAAAAAGCTGTACAATCAGGAGAACACCCAGACGGTCGACGGGTCGACAAACCCGGTGAATGGTGCACGCGCCAGCGTGTCCGTCGGCGAGGTTATGTCCACCACCGCCGCCAAGTCCGCGGGCTTTACCCTTATCGACGACAACACGATCGGCGACGGTGAGGGCAAGCTCGATCCCGAAACCCAGCTCGGACGCAAGAACACTCCAACCGACCGCAAGCTCCGCATCGACAAGTTCGCGATCGGTGCCAATCAGCAGTTGATCCAGGTCGATGTCTCCCCGGACCAGCCCGGAAGCCTGCTCGGCGACGCCGCCCGCTTTGCCAAGACCGATGTGCCCATCAAGCTGGTCGACACAAACGGCGACGAGTACGAAGCGATCGGGTTTGTCTACGAGGACGACACGATCATGCACATCCGCTACACCAATGGTTCCACGCTCAAGGGGCTCGACGAAGTCCCCCCGCTGAGCACCAGCCGCATCGGAGAGCAGAAGCTCCGGATGCTGTTCATCGTGACCCAGGGCGTGGATATCGAGTACTTCGTGATCGGTGACGACGCGATCGTCCGTTTCAGCCCCCCGCTGCCCGCCTTGTCGAAGTGATCGATCGCGGGCTTTGGTTCCCTTGCAGAATCGATAACAACCACCAGAAACAAAAGCCCGCGTCCTCGACGAAGACGCGGGCTTTTTATTCGAGTTGACCGGGTGTTCTTTTACTCGGCTGCTTCCGCGGCGGGTGCGGCGGCGGGCTTCTTCTTGTCCTTGATGATCAGCTCGCCCTCGTTGTCGAACTCCATCTCCTCGCCGGCGTCATCATCGAGCTCGCGGTCGGCAACAACCCAGAGCTTGATGTCCGCTTCGAGGTCGGAATCGACCTTGACATGCACATCGAACGAATCGATCCGCTTGATCGTCCCGGGCAGACGCACCTCGCGGGGAGCAACGGCGAAACCGACCTCCTTGAGCGCCGCGGAGATATCCTGCTGCGTAACGGAGCCGTAGAGCTGACCCTGGTCGTTGCAGGCGCGGACAATGGTGAGCTCCTGCCCGTTGAGCTTGCCGATCATCTCTTCACGCTGGGCGCGGCGAGCGGCGACATCTTTCTCGGCCTGCGCACGCTTCTCGGCGAGGCTCGCGATGAGCTCTTCGCTCGGGGCGGTTGCGTAGCCAAACGGAAGGAGGTAGTTGCGGGCGAACCCGACCTTGACCTTGACGACATCGCCGACGATCCCAAGATTGTCGACATTCTCGGTAAGCAGAAGAGTAACTGACTTGGGCATTGGATTGCTCCTTTCGCTGTCCTGCCCCGCTCGGCGCCCTGCCGGAGTCGGGGAGTTGAGGAGCCCGGCACGCTGCCGAGCCCCAACAAAGGGGTGCCCCCTTGCGGGAGCGGGAAGAGAGTGTAGCCCCCAAATCCCCGCTGTTCATGGGCTTGGGCATCAAAAAGCCCTCCCAAAATCATCCGGGAGGGCTTCATGAGGATCTGAAAACTCAATCAGAACGGGATGTCGTCGTGGTCGATATTCGAGCCGCCGCCGTCGTAGCCCCCACCACCGGAGTTCGAGGCCCCCGAGCGAGCGTAGCCACCGCCCCCGCCGCCGGAGCCCCCGCCTTGTCCTGAGTCGATGAACTGGAAGTTCTCAACGACGACGGAGAGCTTGGAACGCTTGCCGCCGCCGTTCTTATCGTCCCACTGGTCGAGCTTGAGCCGCCCCTCGATGAAGACCGGGCGTCCCTTGCTGAGGTACTGGGCCATGACCTCGGCAGTCCGCCCCCACGCCTCGCAATCGACGAAGGTGACCTCCTCGCGTTGGTCGCCGGATTGGGTCTTGAACTTGCGGTTCACCGCGAGCCCGAAGTTGCCCACCGCGGTATTGCCGCTGGTGTGACGGATCTCGACATCACGCGTCAGGTTACCCATCAGCATGACCTTATTAAAGCTAGCCATCTCGGCCTCCGTTCCGCCCGGTCAATCCGGGCATCGAATGATAGCACGCCGAACAGAATCCTGCTCAGTCCTCGTCGCTGTCCGAGTCGTCCTCACTCATATCCTGGTCCGCCGCGGCTGCGGTCTCCTGGACAGGCGCCCCCAGGCGGACCTTGCTGGATGCCTGATCGCCTTCAGCGTCGGACTTCTCCGCACGCATCTTGGCCTCGATCTCGAGCCCCTTGCGATCGTCGGCGGCGGCGATCTCCTCGTCGCTCAGGTGGCTCGCGTCCGTGATGAGCACGCGGAGGAGCTTCTCCGAGATCACCACATCGCGCTCGAGGTGAGCGACCATATCGGTCGGGCAGGTGAAGTAGGCGAGGATGTAGACGCCACGCTTCTGTTTGTCGATCTCGTAGGCGAGACGGCGCTCGTCCCATTTTTTCATCGAGATCACATTGGCGTTCGCACGCGCGAAGAGCTCGTTGATGTGGGCGAGCAGGTCGCCGAACATCGCCGCAGCGCCCTGATTGGCGAGGAACATTGCTTCGTAGGTGCCGATCCGTGTTTCGGTTCCGGTGGTCATTTCGTTTCTCCATGCTCGGCGTGCGCCGAGTTCTCTTGTGTTTGATTGACTTGCTTGTTCTCCGGCATGGGCTTGGGGTCCTTGCCGGGGAGTTTCTTGTTCATACGGGTCATCGCGATGGTGACACCCTCGCCGAGGATGAGTTCCACCGCACGCTTCGCGTCGAGCGTTCCCTGCTCCACTTCGTCCTTCTCCTCGCTCATGAACTTGGAGAGGACCCAGTCCGCCTGATTCATCAGCCTCGGCACAGCGCCAACACCGATCCGCACGCGGGTGTAGTCCTCGCCGCCGAGCGCACGATCGATATCGCTCAGACCATTGTGCCCGCCCGAGCCGCCACGCTGGCGGATCCGGACATGACCAACAGGGAGAGCGATGTCGTCGACGAGGACAATCAGGTCCTCGCTCGGATCGAGCTTAAAGAACCGCACCGCCTCGCCCACCGATTGCCCCGACCTGTTCATGTAGGTGGTCGGTTTCATCAGCAGCACCTTCTCGCCCGCGATGCGGGCATCGAGAACGGCGGCGTGGAACTGGGAGCGGGCGATCGACCCGACCGCGAACGAGTCCGCGAGCGCGTCCACAGCGATGAACCCGGCGTTGTGCCGTGTCCGCTCGTACTGTGCACCCGGATTTCCCAGCCCGACGATCAGCTTCATTACTCGGAGTCTTCCTTCTTCTCGGTGATGACCTCAGGCTCTGCGCCCTCCGCGGAGACCGCCGAGGCCTCGCCGTCACCATCGGTCGAGATCGCCTTGAGCACGATCTGCGCGATGATCGCGTCCTCGTCGGTGACGAGCTTCATGGTGTCCAGCGGGAGCTTGACATCCGACGCGTGGATGATGTCGCCGACCTCCATGTCCGAGACATCAACCTCGATCGCATCGGGGAGGTTGACCACGACACAGTTGAGCTCGATCTCGGTGATCGGGTGCATCATGAGCGCCCCCACCGTGTTGAGCCCCTTGGCGTGCCCGATGAACTTGAGGTGCGCCTTGACATCCACACGCTCGTTGAGGTCCACTCGCGCAAAGTCCGCATGGATGATGTTGTTGCCGAGGTAGTCGTACCCGAGATCCTTGAGCAGAACATGCTGCTTGCTGCCGTCCATATCGAGCTCGAAGATCTTCTCGCCCTTCATGATGTGGCTCAACGCGTCCTTGGAATCGAGCGCGACCGAGACGGGTGCTTCCTTGTGCCCGTACACAACCGCGGGCAGCTTGCCCGCCAGGCGTGCACGCTGCGCGTAACGCGATCCGGTGCGTTCACGCTTCTCTGCGGCGAGGGTGACAGTCTTTGACATTGCATTCTCCTTTTTAAAAATCGCTCACTTGTGCGTTTGGTTCGTGGTTGATAGAGAAAGACAGACTCAGCGCTTCGCACCCGCGGTGCGTTTGAAGAGTGCGCTGATGGATTTGTTCTCGTGGATGCAGTGGATCGCGTTGCCGAGCAGCTCCCCGATCGAGAGCACCGTCAGTTTGTTGGCGATCGGTGCGCACCGCTCGCCGCTGGGGATCGTGTCGGTCACAATGATCCGGCTGATCGGGGACGCGGCGAGCTTCTCCATCGCCTTGCCCGCGAGCACCGCGTGCGTCGCCGCAGCGATCACATCGCTCGCTCCCTCCTCCATGACGAGCTCCGCGGCCTGCACCACCGTGCCACCCGTCGAGATCATGTCGTCGAACATCAGCACGGTCTTGCCTCGGACATCACCGATCAGGTTCCCGACCTCGACGGTCTCGCCTGTAAGCCGACGCTTGTTGATAATCGCAAGATCCGCGCCCAGCAGATTCGCCATCCCCTCAGCGACCTTCACATTGCCCACATCGGGCGACACCAGACACAGGTCGCCCAGCTCGTGCTTGATCGAATCAAAGTAATCAAAGAACACCGGCGTCGCAGAAAGATGGTCCACCGGGAGATCGAAGAACCCCTGGATCTGCGCCGCGTGCAGATCCACCGCGAGCACGCGGTCGGCGTTGGATGCCGTGATCAGGTTCGCGACCAGCTTCGCCGTGATCGGCACACGCCCCTCGTCCTTGCGGTCCTGGCGCCCGTACCCGAAGTACGGGATCACCATCGTGATCCGCTTGGCGCTCGCCCGTCGGAGACAATCGCAGAACACGAGCAGCTCCATCAGGTTGTCGTTGACCGGGCTGCAGGTCGAGATGACCACATAGCAGTCCCGCCCGCGGACATCGTCGTCGAGCTTGACAAATACCTCGCCGTCGGGGAACAGGTTCGTGCGGGCACGCCCCATCGGGACGCCCGCCGCATCGCAGACTTTCTGCGCGAGGACCTTGGAGTTGCGCCCGGCGAAGATCTTCATTTCGGCTTCCATCATCGCGTCCCCGATGCTGCCCGGTGCCTCGCGCGGAAGATCGAATCGACCTCCGCGAGATGCTCCAGTGTGTTGATGCTCAGAATATCCTCCGGCGGAACCGCGTCGATCACCTCGACCCGCTCCCCGCCCTTGAGCAGCAGCTCAAAGACATCCGTGATGTAGTACTCGCCCGTCAGCTCGTTGCGGGTCACGCCCTCGAGCGCCCCGAACATCCGCGCCGCGTTCAGGCAGTAGTAGCTCGGGTTCACCTCGTTGATCGCGAGCTCCGCCTCGCTCGCGTTCTTCTGCTCGACGATCCGTGAGAAACGCCCCTCGGCATCGCGGACAATCCGTCCGTACCCGTCCGGGTTGTCGATCAAGCTCGTCGCGAGCGTCGCCGCGGCGTTCATCGAACGGTGCAACTCGAGCATGGTCTCCAGCGTCTTCGTGCGGATCAGCGGCCCGTCGCCGCAGAGCACGAACAGGTCCGCGTTCTCCCGCATCGACGGGTCAAACGCGTCCGCGGCGGACATCACGGCGTGTCCTGTACCGAGCTGCTCTTCCTGCACCGCGAACTCGACCTTGTCGCCGTAGGACGCGAGCGCCTCGCGGACGAGCTCCTGCTTGTACCCCACCACGACCACGACGCGGGAGCACCCCGCGTCCAGGCACGCATCGACCACAGCGCACACCATCGCACGACCACCAATCGGGTGGCACACCTTGGGCAGATCGGACTGCATCCGCGTGCCCTTGCCCGCGGCGAGGATCACGGCCTGGAGATCATTTGCTGAATCAGTCGGCATTGCGCTTCGGCAGTGCCCATCCAAGATCATGTCGGGATCGCGCGGATCACGGATCGAAAAAGTTGCCCCACCAAGATTTGAACTTGGACTGGCTGGATCAAAACCAGCTGTGCTGCCATTACACCATGGGGCAAGTTGATTCGCGCGTCGGGCGTGCATCGACTGCACGCCTTGGTTCACTTGAATGGGTTCTGCTCGTCCTCCGCTTGTGGCGTGTACCCGCCCGTGTACAGATCCGCTCTTGATACGGACCAGACACGCCCGAAGATCGGGACATGCGTCGTCCGCAGCACCATTCGTTCCTTTCCCAACCCTTGTTGGTCAAGGAACTTGGAGCTCGCATCCTCCCCGGCTGCGTGGTGCTCAGACAACGCCTGAACCACTGGGGAGAACCCTTGGATGCGCCTCGGCGAGCTCTCTCGCTCGCGTCCGTCGCAACCGGCTCCGCATAAGGATGAGAGTATAGGCACCAGCATCGATGAATCCATCCACGCCCCGCACAACCCGGACACCCCGCCCTCACCCCGCTTGAATGGGGAAAATATCCGGGTCGGGCTGAAACCCTGCTCGATTCGGGCCGTATTTTGCTACAATCGGGGAGCGTTCCAGCAACCCGATCAAAGAGCAAATATTCGTTCCCGCTCTGATCCATGAGTTCCCGGCCGATCCCGGTCATCACCCGCCCGCTCCACCCGCTCGCTGTCCGCATGGCTTCTCTGCCGACGCGGACCCCATCGATCACGAAAGGTCTCATTCATGCCACGAAACAGGGTCTCCCATACCATGCTCACCGCGACCGGCGCCGCATCGCTGCTGCTCGTTGCCGTCGGCTGCTCCACCCCAGAACAGCACGCCAATCGCTCCGCCGATCTTCCTGAGCCGGTCGCCCTCGCTCCAATGGGCCAGGTTTCCGGGCAGGGATCGGCCAACCGCCCCGACCCGATCCGGATCACCGATCCGAATGTCGCCGTCCGCCACTGGATCACCCCAACGATCATCGACACCCGCGCGTTCGATGTGCAGATCCAGGTCGATTCGCCCTGGACCGGCCCGATCGACACGGTCAAGAACCACCTCCCCGCCCACAAGCGGGACAAGACCCTCGCCGAGGGCACCCCGAGCATGATGCCGGTTGGCATCGCCAACGGCGAATCCCGCACGACCCCCGGCGCCCAGTTCCCCTCCATCAGCCAGACCGGATGGGCCCCGCCGGACCCGACCCTCGCGGTGGGCCCGAACCACATCGTCGAGACGGTCAACTCGCTCATCGCGTTCTACGACAAAGCGGGCAACCTGCAGTTCTCCCGCCAGCTCGGCGACGCCGGCTCGCCGGGGTTCTTCGAGCCCCAGGGCGCGGGCGGGTTCACCTTCGATCCCAAGTGCATGTACGACCACAACACCGGTCGTTTCATCGTCGTCGCCCTCGAGACCTACGGCTCGACCGAATCCTGGATCGACATCGCCGTCTCTGATGACTCCGACCCCAACGGCACCTGGTACAAGTACCGCACCGATTCGGTCATCCAGGTCGGGGCCAACGAGTACTGGGTCGACTACCCGGGCATCGGCTTTGATGACAACGCGTTCTATGTCACCGGGAACCTCTTCAAGCTCAACGGGCCATCCTCTGACGGGTTCGCCGGTCCGCTGTTCCGCATCTTCAACAAGACCCCGCTGCTCAACGGCGACCCGGTCCAGATCGCGGATATCGTCCCGGACTTCAACGCCTCCGTCCAGGTCGCCCAGTCCTACGGCAGCGCCCCCCGCTGCTTCTTCCTCTCGCGGGAATCCAGTTCCGAGCTCCGCGTCTGGACCATCAACAACCCGCTCGGATCCGCGACACTGCAGTCCACGACGGTCGCGCACGCGAGCGCTTCCTCGCCGAGCAACGCTGCACCGAACCTCAACGGCGGCACGCTCGATGTGCTCGACGGCCGACTCATGAATGTGCACTGGCGTGACGGCAACCTCTACGCCGCCCACGGCATCGACGGGTCCGGCGGACGCACCAAGGCACGCTGGTACCACATCGCAACCAACAACTGGCCGAGCTCCGGCTCCCCCTCGCTTGTCCAGCAGGGCGATATTGAGGGCACCGGATCCCAGCACTACTTCTTCCCCGCGATCGCGTCCGACAGCAGCAACAACATTGGGCTCGTCATGGCCCGCTCGTCGTCCTCCGAGTACGCCAATGTCCGCATCGCCGGGCACCTCGACGGCGATGCACTCGGCACGATGAGCGCCCCCGAGCAGGTCGATATCGGCAGCGCCGGGTACAACGGCCGCTGGGGCGACTATTTCGATCTCACGATCGACCCCAGTGACGATCGCACCTTCTGGTATGTCGGCATGCACGCCGAGAACTTCGGGTGGCAGACCGTCATCGGGAGCTTCACCCTCGCCGCGCCCTGCGAAGCAGACATCACCGGCAACGGCGAGCTGGACATCTTCGATGTCTTCGCCTTCCTCAATCTCTTCAACTCCGGCGACCTCGATGTGGACTACACCGGTGACGGCGTGCTCGATATCTTCGATGTCTTCGCCTACCTCGATCTCTTCAACGCCGGCTGCCCGTAAGCACGCCTGAGCATCTCCATCGAACACAAACCCGCGAGCCATCGCGGGTTTTTTCATGCAATCAGCGATTCATCAGGAGAAGTTTTACCCAGCTTCCGCGGATTCACCATCGGCGTTCTCCGCCTCGACCACCGATCGCCCGATCAGCTCGTAGCAGGTCTGCATCAATCCCACAAGCGGGAATCTCCCCTCCGTGAACGGGCTCGGCCCCAAACGACGCAGCAGCACACAGCTCACCTCGGGCGGGGCGATCGGCGTATCCAGCTCCCTGAGCCCCTCCCCGACCTCCCAGAACGAGTCCAGCACATCTTCCAGCGGCGGGCTCGACGAATCAGACACGCCCGGGACATGCGCGGGCAGCACCGGCGCAGGACCCGTGCCCTGCGTGCCGACCGTTCGCTGCTGACGCAGCCCGTCGATCAGCTCCGCCCCGGGCATCGCGTGCAGACCGAAGATGATCATCGGATCGTCCGCGAGTCGCTCGGCGAGCAGCGCCGACAGGCACACCGCGTGCTTGCACCACCGCTTCTCTTTGGACCAGTCCGGGCACGAACACGCCGGCTTGATCTCCGTCGGCTCCGACGGAAACAGCTTCAGGCCGAGCGGCGCGAACACATCCTCGATGTTGCTCGGGAGCTCGCCCGCGAGCAGCTTGGCGGCGTAACGCACCTGCTCGCCCATCGCCCGGATGATCTGGTCCTGTGACTCCATCGAGAACGGTTCGAACGACAGCGTCGTCGTGTACGGCTTATCGCTCCGCCCCTGGATAATCCCCTCGCAGAGCGCCTCCTCGATTGTCAGCCGCTTGGTCTGACCCATCGACGCATACTCGAGCCCGTCGCGATAATGATCCGGCGCGGCGCCTGCTTCGGCGACACGCATGATCCGCTGGGTCACCCAGTTCTGCACGCCGTCGCCCGATTTGTTCTTCAGCTTCACGCCGCCGCGCACCCGGCGTGGGTTCACCAGCGACTTGCGCGACGAGCGGAACGACGCGTACTGCGGCTTATTCTTCTTGGGTGCCGTGGGCACATGCACGCCCAATGTTGGCGTCTTGATCACCTTCGCCGCGCGGTCCGGTGGCGGCGGCGGGGATTTGGAGAGCTCCGGTTTCTGAACAACCTTCTTGGCCGCCTTCTTCGCCGCGGGTTTCTTCTCGTCGCTGGATGTGTTCTTCTTTGGCACTGCCATACTGCACACTCCAGGTTACATCTCGTCCGCGATCGTGTCCGCCCGGAGCGCCAGCAGCTCGCGGAGCTTGTCGGTCCCGAGATCGGTGAGCCAACGCTCGCCGTGCCCGATGATGTTCTCGGCCAGTTCCATCTTCGATTCGATCATCTCGTCGATCCGCTCCTCGAGCGTGCCCCGGACGATGTACTTGTGGACCTGCACCGTCCGCGTCTGCCCGATCCGGTACGCGCGATCCGTCGCCTGGTTCTCGACCGCGGGGTTCCACCAGCGATCGAAGTGGAACACATGGTTCGCCGCCGTCAGGTTCAGACCAACGCCGCCCGCTTTGAGCGAGAGCAGCAGGATCGGGTTCTTGCCCGTTGCTTCCTGGAATGTATCGATCATCTTCTGGCGCTGCCCCTGCGGCGTCCCGCCGTGGAGGAACAGCACCTCGCGTCCGAGCTCGTGGCGCAGCATGTTCACGAGCAGATGGCCCATCTGACGGAACTGCGTGAAGATCAGCGCGCGATCGCCCTCCGCCAGGATCTCGTCGAGCATTTCGAGCAGGCGCGTACACTTGCCGCTGCGGAGCGGATCGATCGGCTGCCCGAACTGCGGATCACCCTCCTTGAGCATCTGCGCGGGGTGGTTGCAGATCTGCTTGAGCTTGATGAGCGCCGCGAGGACGAGCCCACGCCGGTGGATCCCCTCGGAGTTCTCGACATCCGTCAGCATCCGCTTGACGCAGTTCTCGTACAGCTGCGCCTGCTCCTTCGTCAGCGGGCACCACTCCTTGCTCTCCAGCTTCTGCGGCAGATCCGAAACAACCGACGGGTCCGTCTTCACACGACGCAGGATGAACGGGCGGACCATCGCGCGGAGCTTGTCCATCTTCGCCTGGTCGCGGTGACGCTCGATCGGGAGCGCGAACTTCTTGCGGAACATCCCCGACGGCCCAAGGTACTTCGGGTTCAGGAAGTCCATGATCGACCACAGCTCGCTCAGGCGGTTCTCGACCGGTGTACCCGTGAGCGCGATCCGACGCGGCGCGTCGATCGAGCGGACCGCCTGCGACTGCTTGGCGACCGGGTTCTTGACGAACTGCGCCTCGTCGAGCACCATCCGCCCCCACTGCACTTCCTTGATGAGCTCGTGATCGCGGTGCACGAGCGCATAGGTTGTCACCACCAGATCGGACTTGGACGCGTGCTCCTTGAACGCCTCGTCCTGGTACCGATCCACACCGTGGTGGACGAGCACTCTGAGCGTCGGCGCGAACTTCTCCGCCTCCTTAACCCAGTTTCCGATGACGGACATCGGAACGACCAGCAGGGTCGGGTCGATGCCGTGCTCGTCTCCGGGGTTCTTGACCTGCCGCTCGTTGAGCAGCAGCGCAAGCATCTGGATCGTTTTGCCCAGACCCATATCGTCCGCGAGGCACGCGCCGAACCCGAAGCGTTCCATGAACGCCATCCAGCTCAAGCCACGCGCCTGGTAAGGACGCAGCGTCCCCTTGAAGCTTGCCGGTGCTTCGATCATCGGGAGCTCCAAGGAAGCGCCCTCTTCATTGCCCCCGAGCATCGACGCGACCCAGCCGGTCGCTTCAAGCCCCGTCACGGGGAGCCCGGTCTGCGCCGCGTCGCTCGACAACGCGAGCTGCATCGCATCCCCAAGCTCCATCTCCCCGCCCGGATTCTCGCGGATGAAGCTGATCGCGTTCTCGACATCCTCGGGGCGGATCTCCACCCACTGCCCGTTGATCCGCACCAGCGGCGAGCTCTTCTGCGCCAGCTCCTCGAACTCGTGCAGCGTCAGCGTGGTGTCGCCGATCGCGATCTCCCAGTGGTACCCCACCAGCGTCGAGAGCCCGAGCTGCGGCCCGGCCGCCTCGCCCTCGCTCAAGCCGTCGTCCATCACCGCGTCCATCGGGTCCGAATCGATCCGGAGCTTCGCGCCCAACCGCCCGGCCTGCGATTCCCACCACGGCGGGCAACGCACCTCGAACCCCTGCTCAACGAGCACCGGGCGGATCTCACGCAGGAAGCGGTACGCCTCCTTTGTCTCCAGCAAGACCTCGATCGGCTCGGTCTCGTCGAGCGCGTCCTCGAGCTTCTTGTAGTACCGGCTCGCACGCCCGAGCTCACCCATCAGCAGTTCCTGCGGGTTCTCAAGCGTCAACCCCTCGAACACAATCCGGTCGCGGGCGATCAGCCAGATATCCGCCGCACGGATCACCACCTCCTCATCGTCCTGCGACTGGAGGAAGAAGCTGAGCGACCACATCACGGTTGAATCGGGCTCATCGATATCCGCGGGCAGCGAGTCCGAGATGGGCTCGGAAAGACGCAACCCGAAACGCCACGCGCTCGATTCGCCCCGGTCCTCGAGCTCTCCGATCCATTTGCGCACGCGCCGAGTGATGTCGCCGCGCTGCGCCGAGACTGTCGGCACCTCGTGGCTCTCGCCCAGCAGACCGTGCAACCACGCGACCTGCAGGTCCGCGTCCGGGTCCGCGTCCTCGACCGTGTCGAACATCTCCTCGGCGAGCATCGTCTGCCGACAGCGTGCATCCGTTACATGCGCGAGGAACTCGACCGTCATGCTCCAGGCGTCGTGCGCATGCTCATCGGGCACCGCCCGCGCGACGCCGGGCATCGAGCGGATGAGCTTGCCCAGACGCTTCGCGGTCATGTCGTCGCTCAGCCAAGGGTACCACCCGCCCGTCACCTCGCCCGCGGCGTCCTGCATGAGCATCGGCACGAAGCGGTGCCCCGCCATCAGGTGCGACGCAAGACGCGCCGCCGCCACAAAGTAACGCACACCGGGGCCAATCAGAAAATCATCATCCTCTTCCGCACGCTCGATGAGCGATTCAAGCACATGCCCCGCATTGATCGGATCGATCGCGATCGTGCGGACCGTGAACTCGCCGAGCAACGCGGCGGTCATCTCGTCCGTGTCGATGCCCGCGAGCATCGCGAACGCACTCGACGGCATCGGCCGCGAATCGTGCATCGGGAGACGGAGCGTGATCGTCGATTCCACGCCCTCGATCCCGCTTGGGAGACTCGCGAAGGGGTGCTCGCTCGCAGCCGCGTTCGGTGCCGGCGGGTATCGATCGACCGACTCACACCAGAGGTGCAGCTTCTCGCCCGCCCAGTTTGCATGGACGACCATCGCTGTTTCGACCACTGCACTCATCGCGTCGATCACTCGGTGGGCTCCCGTCGGGTGAAATAGGGAAGCAGGGACTCGAACCCTGAACCTGCGGCTTAAAAGGCCGATGCTCTACCGATTGAGCTACTTCCCCGGCATGTCGGTCACCCCCATCGGATCCTCGGATCCGAATGCACGGTTGACCAGAGAGTCATCGTATGCACTACCCCCGCAAGAAATCATCCACACGGGCTCAACAAACACCGGTTTTTGACCCGCTCAGCCCGCGGTTCCCCCCAGTTCGACCAGTAACGCGTGATGCCGCCCGGTCGCGCCCTGGTGGGTCCGGACACAGGCCTGCGCACGCTCGCCCATCGTCTTCCCGCCCGCGGGGTGGCGGAACAGCCGGACCAGTTCCTTGCGGAGCCCGTCCCGATCCGCCACCGAGATGGCGTCGGCCTTGAGCAGCGCCCGAACAGCGGTCTCGAAGTCCGAATGGCTCGGACCAATCACAACCGGCTTGCCCAGAGCCGCGGGCTCGATGGGGTCCGAGCCGTACAGATCCCCGAACGAGCGACCCACCACGACCACATCCGCGAGCTCGTACACCGAGGACAACTCCCCGATCGTGTCCAGCAGGAACCGCACCGTTCCGGAAGGCGCGGGCATCTCCGCAGACCGACGCACACAGCCCGGCATCGCCGCCGCGGCTTCGTCGAAACGCTCCGGCTTCCGCGGCGCACACACCAGCTGTGCTCCTTCGGGACAAGCCGCGTGCAGGAGTGCTTCTTCGCCCGGTCCGGTCGATCCCGCAACGAGGATCGGCTTGGTGAGGTCCAGCCCCATCGCCAGCGCGATCGAGTATGCGCGATCCGTCGCCCCCCCCGCCGCCCGCTGTGTGTCCACCGAGTCCCACTTCATCGAGTCGGTCACGCGGACATCCTTCGCCCCCATCGCCCGAAAACGCTCTGCGTACTCCTCATCCTGCACGCAGCACACCCTGAGTCTCGCAAAGGTCCGCTTGAGCAAAGGCCGGATCTTGCGATAGCCCTTGAAGGATCGCGCAGAGAGTCTGCCGTTGATAACGCAGACCGGGATATCACGCCTGACGGAGAGTTTGACAAAGTTGGGCCAGACCTCGAGCTCGACCAACCCGATGACGCTCGGCTGAACGGCATCCAGGAATCGCCGCACCATCCACGAGCAGTCCAGCGGGTAGCGGACCACCTCGCAGCATTCGCCGAAGAGCATCTTTGCTCGCGCAAGCCCGGTGTCCGTCGTTGTCGAGACGATCACGCACTCAATCTTTGGGTCCTCGACCAAACGATCGACCAGAGCCCGCAGCGCGTTGACCTCCCCGACCGACACGGCGTGCAGCATCACCCGCAACCCGTGCCCCGGTTTGTGCCGCAGCATGTGCTCAACGCGTCCGAACCGTTCGCCCCAGCCGTTGCGTTTTTTTCGCGCCCAGAGCGGCGCACTGAGCACGCCGAGGGGCACATAGATGAGGTCGAGGAGGTTCACGATGATGGATCAGACGGGGCTTGGGAATAGGCGAGGAGGGACTCGAACCCACGACATTTCGCGTGTAAGGCGAACGCTCTAGCCAACTGAGCTACTCGCCCGTCGTTGGACACAGCATACGCACACATTGACGCGTGGGCGATCCGGGAACCAGCGCATGAGATCGCCCGTCAAGGCTGGAACCTTGACGGTGCGAAGTGGAAACATGAGCTAGATCTTGAATCCACCCGGCGAGAGTTGAGGGGAGTACCGGGGCTCGATGTTCCGCAGCAGGGCTCGCTGCGATCTCGGGAGGAGTGAACTGGAACCCGGGCAACATATCAGAGCCTGAGCCCCTTGTCTCGATGAAATATATATCATTGCCAAAAATACCGGACCAACCAGCCTATTTCTGGGGGAATTCCCTAGTCTAAATCCCTGATTCATCCACATCATGCCGGTCTACGCTTGTCCATGAGCGATCACGAACCCAAAACCCGTACATGTGCCGTCCAGTCTGTCCTTATCGGTTCAGGACACCCCCTCGCGATCATCGCGGGCCCCTGCACACTTGAGTCGCTGGAACTGGGCTTGGAGGTCGGCAGGCACTGCAAAGCCGTGTGCGAGTCGCTCGGGCTCCCCTACATCTTCAAGGCGAGCTTCGATAAAGCCAACCGCTCCTCCATCAACTCCAAGCGGGGCATCGGGATCGAGCAGGGGCTCGAGCACTTCGCCACCATCAAACAGGAACTCGGCGTCCCCACCACCACCGACATCCACGCCCCCGAACATGCCGATGCGATCGCCGAGGTCGTGGACCTGATCCAGATCCCCGCGTTCCTCTGCCGGCAGACGGATCTTGTCGTCGCCTCCGCCCAAGCCGCCAAGGCGCACGGCAGAGCGGTCAACATCAAGAAGGGGCAGTTCCTCTCGCCCGGAGAGATGGCGGGCCCGGTCCGCAAGGCGACCGAGGCCGGGTGCGAGAACCTCATGCTCACCGAGCGGGGCACTTTCTTCGGATACCACCGCCTGGTCAACGACTTCATCGGGATCGCCGACATGATGGAGCTCGACTGCTCGAAGTTCACCGACCTCGCGCCGCCCCCGGTCTGCTTCGATGTCACCCACTCGACGCAGCTCCCGGGCAGCGGCGAGCAGACGGGCGGACGACCCGATCGGGCGCTCCAACTCGCCAAAGCCGCCACCGCGCTCGGCGTGCACGCACTCTTTATCGAATGTCACCCCGACCCGAAGAACGCCTGGTCCGACGGCGCGACGCAGGTAGATTTCGAACACTTCGAGCGGATCCTTTCCGCCGTCGCACGCATTCACCACGCCGCTCAAGCAAACTAAGGAGTTGCTGATGCCCGAAACCGAAGATCATTGGGGAATCAAGGACATCCTCGGCGGTGTTGTCGGCGGCGGAATCCTCGCCGCTCTCGGCGTGTGGATGATCATCAACCCCGACGGCGCGAGCACCACCGGATCATCCAGCAAAAGACGCCTCCTCAGGGACCTGCTCGACGCGATCTGGGGTGTCCCCGGCGGGATCATCCTCGGGCTTGTGGGCGTCCTGATCGTTTGGGCGACCGTCCATCAAGCGATGAAACAAACCAAAGGCCCCAAGCAATGACACACACCCTCCTCACGCGGCTGCTGATCCTGCTGTCGGTTCTTTGCGTCCACACCACCGCCCTTGTTGGCGCGGACGACGAGCCCATCGAACCCCTCCGGCTCGCCGTGATCGGGCTCGACCACGGGCATGTCGAGGGCGTCCTGTGGAACGCGATGAACCGCGACGACCTCGCGATCGTCGGCATCTACGACCCCAACCCCGCGCTCTTCGAGAAATACAGAGACAAATACCACCTCGACCCCGCGTGGTTCTCGACGGATCTCGGAGCCATGCTCGACGCGACGAGACCCGAAGCCGCAAGCGTGATGACACCGATCAGCGATCACCTCGAGGTCGTGCAGGCGTGCGCCCCACGCGGCGTGCACACCCTGCTCGAGAAACCCCTCGCGTTCGATCTCGACGACGCCAGAGTAATGGCCCATCTCGCCAAAGAGCACGGCGTGCTCGTGCTCACCAACTTCGAGACCTCGTGGTACGCCTCGGTCCGCACGGCCCAGGCGATCGTGGATTCTGATGACAACCTCGACATCACCCGCGTGGTCTTCCGTCACGGGCACAAGGGCCCCAAAGAGATCGGGTGCTCCGAGGAGTTCCTCGAATGGCTCACCGACCCCGAGAAGAACGGCGGCGGCGCGATCGTCGACTTCGG
>JAGQOC010000061.1 GCA_020427745.1 Phycisphaerales bacterium
CCCACGCCCAGTCGACCTGGTTGTTCAGACCCCACACCCCAACGCCGGTGATGATCAGATAGAGGATCATGCCCGTTCCGAGCGCGGCGACCGACGAGAAGATCGTGAACGCCATGAGCCAGGGCTTGGGCATCGGTGCCTCGGCGTACCCACAGACGATGTCCGTGACCTGACCGAAGGACCGGTCGCCGAGCACCAGCGGTGCGCGTTTGCCCGGATCCTCGACCAGCGTCCCGTCATCACGGGTCCCCGCGATGGTCTTGTGACGCCTGGGCGCCGGCTGCGATCCGGGCTCGAAGCCCGCGACCCGTCGGGCCATGCTCTCATCTGGATGGTTCGAACTCATATCGAATCTGCTCCACTCTTACGCGTTGATGCCGCTCATGACCCGGAGGCTGAGCGAGTACCCGTCGTCAACAATCTTCTTCATGCGATCGATGTACGCCGACGAGTGCTGCTCACTCGCACCGTGTTCATCGGTGTGCCCGTTCTCCGCCCCGTGCCCGTCATCATGACCGCCGCCGTGCTCGTCACCGTGCCCGCCGCCGTGGCTGAACGGATCATGGAGGTCGTACTCACGGATCGCCGGGTTCGGGTTACGGACACGCATCAGGTGGCTCGTCCGCGGGCGTGTGTTCAGGTAGCCCAGCAGCTTGTAGCCGCGTCCGCCCTCGCGGAGCCCGGAAACCTTCGACGCCGGGTCGAGGATGTCGCCGAACACGATCGAGTCTGTCGGGCAGGCCTGCTGACACGCAACCTGGAAGTACCCATCGGGGATCGGACCGACCTGGTCCTTGTCCTTCCAGATGCCATTGATCTTCACATCCTGCCGTGCGTGGTTCACCCGCTGGATGCAGTAGGTGCACTTCTCCATCACACCGCGGCTGCGGACCGTGACATCCGGGTTGAACTGCATCTTGCTGATCTCGTCGAGCTTCTTGCGCAGACGCGGCGGGATGAAGTTCTGGTTGAATGTCCGGTCCTGCCCGATCGTCTCTTCAAACTTCTCCTCGAGCCCCTTGGACACATAGGTCGCGTTCAGCCCGCCGTTGAACTTCGCGGGACCATAATCGAAGAAGTTGAACCGTCGCACTTTGTAAGGGCAGTTGTTCGCGCAGTACCGCGTACCGATGCAGCGGTTGTACGCCATGTCGTTCGTGCCCTCGGAGCCGTGTGTTGTCGCGTTCACGGGACAGACGGTCTCGCATGGCGCGTTCTCGCAGTGCACACACGCGATCGGCTGGGCGTAGATCTCATCGGGGTTGTCGATATGCTCACCGACAAAGTAGCGGTCCACGCGGATCCACTGCATCTCGCGTCCCTTGGCGACCTCGCTCTTGCCGACCACCGGGATGTTGTTCTCGCTCTGGCACGCGACCGTGCACACGCCGCAACCCGAGCACGACGACATATCGATCGTCATGCCCCACTGCGGGTTCTTCGCGAAGTCACTCCCCGACGCCGCGTCCCGGTGCGACTCGTTCTGCGGGTTCTTGTAGATCGAGATATTCGGAGGCGTATGACTCAACTCGCCCAGACGCTCCGCCGCGTTGAGCTTCGAGCTCGTCACGCCGTACACCTCGTCGTGGACCTCAACAACCTCGTCGCCGTACATGTCCCAGTACTTCTTGTCCATCGCGCGGACAATGGAGTGACGAGAGTCCTCGCGGGAGGCCTCGGACTGCACACTGAGCGACCAATGGTTCTGCGTCGACGCGATCGTGTAGGTCCCGCCCGCACGCTTGATCTTCGCGGCCCGCGCGGTCATCTCACCGAGCGGCTTGATCTTGTAGGTGTTGTGCCCGACATCGAACCCGACCTTGCCGACCACCTCACGCCCGTACCCGAGCTTGACGGCTACCGTGTTATCCGCCATACCGGGAAGGATCCACGCCGCGGCCGTCATCTCGTGCCCGTCGACCGTGATGGTCACCAGCCTCGCCTGCGGCATCTGCTGCTTGGTGTAGGGGTTGAACTCGTCGATCCCCGTGTGCTCGGGGAGCACGCCGAGGGTCTTGGCTGTCCCCGGGCTCATCAGCAGCGGGTTGTCCCAGACCACCGACGAACCAAACTCGGGCAGTTCCTGCAGCCACCCGTTGTTCGCGCCCCGGCCGTCGTTATACCGGGTCGTGTAGAACATGACATCGAGCCCGTTCTCGGTCGGCGCGGACTTCATCTCAACCCGAGCAGCCGCTTCAAGGATGCCCGCCGTGCGGATGCCCGGCGAAGCTGCCTTGCCCGCGGAACCCGCGACAACACCGTCGTGCAGCGCCCGGTTCCACGCCTTGCCGGTCACCGAGCTATTCGTCTCCTGGACGAGCGTGTACCCATCCTTCGGATCGCCCGCGAGCAGCGAAAGGAACTCGATCTCGCTCATCGCCGGCTCGAAGAGCGGCGCGATCATCGGCTGCACAATGCTCAGCGTGCCGTCTGTCGCCCGGACATCGCCCCACGCTTCCATGTTGTGCGTGCCGTTGAGCGACCAGGTCGAGGCCGCCGCGGTCTCGGTCGCACCGACATCAAGCGTGATGGTCGTCTTGGCCTTAGAGAACGCATCCGCGAACGAGCCGCTGTTGGAAAGCCCGTCCACCGGTCCGTCGTAGACCGGATTCACACCGACGCACACGAGCGTGTCCACCTGCCCGTGCTGGAGCTTGTAGACCAGATCGCTCATCGCCGCATGCGAGTACACCGCGATGTCTTCGTCCATCGCGTGCATCTCGACCATCGAGCCCATCGCGCCGAGCGCATCGTTGATCGCGAGGCACAACGCGTAGTCCGCGCCGAAGAGCGACTGCCCCGGGACAACCACCGCGTGCCCCTTGTGGGCAACGAGGTCCTTGGCCATCGCCTCGATATCGTGCGCCGAAACGCCGGGGACATCAACGGCGTTCAGACCGCCCGTCGAGAGGTGCAGTTCGCTGAATACCGCGTGCGCGAGCGAAACAATGAGCTTGTGCATCTGCGAGGGCGCCACGCGGAAGCGGTGGTCCGCCATTGATCCCGCCTCGCTCGGCTTGGACTCCGCGACATACAGCCGGCTCATCTCGTCGCCCGCGTGCGTGACGCGCCGCGTCGCCGCAAAATCGCGTGCGTGCCTGAGCGCGTTCGGCCCCTCGCTCATGAAGTCGCCGCCGATCGAAACGACGGTCTTCGCGCCCGCGAAGTTGTACGAGACCCACTGCGCCTTGCCGCCGGTCGCGAGCTTTGTCCCGTTCACCATCCCGAAGGATTCCGCGGGGCTCCAAGCCGTCCACTGCGCCCGGGGCCAGCGTTTCTTGATCAGATCACGCATCCGATCACGCGTCGGCGAGGTCTTCTTCTCGATCACAAACACAAGCCCCTGACCCTGCGTCGCATCGAACTTCGCAAAGTGCTCGCCCTGCCAGCTCTTGAAGTCGTCCCAAGTCGCGTCCAGTCGCCCGCGAGTCGGATTGTTGTAGACCGGATACTTCAAGCGATCCGGGTCGTAGAGCCCGAGCACGCTCGCCTGCGCAAACGCGCTGCTCTTGCCGCGGTTGATCGGGTGGTTCGGGTTCCCCTCAACCTTGGTCGGGCGGCCCGTGTGTGTCTCGATCAGCAGCCCCTCGGCGCCGCCGCCCGGAAGCTCAATCGCCGACGCAAAGAACAACGGACGACCCGGGATCACCTGCTCGGGGACCTCTTTCGAGTACGGCATGATCTTGCGATCCGGACGACGGCACCCGGGCATCGTCGCCGCGCCCGCGAGCGCCGCCGACGCGCCCATCACCTTAAGAAAGTTGCGACGCGATGAGTCGCTCATCAGGCTCGCGTCCACCGGGAACTCACGCTCCACGAACTCCTTGAACTCGGGCGAACCCGAGTACTCCTCAAGGCTCCGCCAATAGCTCCGCCCCGAAACGGTGCCCGGCGCGGGCGCATCGGTCGGGATCTCGGCTTTGCCTTTGGTCGATGGACACTGGTCGAGTGTGCTCATGGGATTCGTCTCGCGAATGCTTGCTCAGGTGTCGCAAGCGTGAGGAAGGCAGATGTGTTCAGTCAGACAACAGGATCAGAAGTGGCACGCCGAGCAATGATCCGGCGGATCACGCATCAGCATCGCACGCAGCTCGTCGGGCGTCTTGCCCTCGTGCTGACGCTCCTCGACGGGCTTGGCGAACCACTCGTTCTCCACCCACCAGAGGTCCGTGACTTTGTCCTTCGGCACCAGATTCGCTTCAGCGTTGCGGTGACAGTCCAGACACCAGCCCATCGAGAGCGGCTCGGCCTGCGCCACCACAGGCATCCCCTGGATCTGCCCGTGACACGAGTAGCAGCTCACCCCCGCGTTCACATGCGCGTTGTGCGGGAAGTTCGCATAGTCCGGGACAACATGGATATTCCGCCAGGGGATTGTCTTGTCCGCTTCATACGCGTCACGGATGAACTGCGTCTTGGACCGGTGCAGATCACTCGCCGCGTCCGAGCCGGCCGCGATCTTGAGCTTCCCCTCCGCGTGACACCCGTAGCAGGTCTTCACCGCCGGGACATTCGCGTGCCAGGACTTCTCAACATTGGTATGGCAATACCGGCAGTCCATCCCGAGCTTGCCCGCGTGGATCTGGTGGTTAAAGCCCCCCCCGGGCTGGGTGGGCATGTACCCAACCTCCCAGAACTTCGGCGTTGCGTAGTACCACAAGCCGGCGATCACAAGGACCACCCCGGTGTTCACCGCGAAGAACAACACCGTTGGCAGGGCATTCATCCACTTCGGAAAGATGGGTTTCAACTCAGATCCCTCATCATCTATAGATGGTTCGATGCAGACCAACCCCAAGGGGACCATCACCCCCGGGGCGGTATGAGCCCGTAGGGTAGCAGCCAACTTTCCGACTTGCTGTGCTGCCCAGCCGAAATTTCGCCCCTTTTCGGATACAATATCGCCACCGAGAACGATCTCACCGGAATTGTCGCTGAGACTCGGTTTCAATAAAAACTCAAAGGATCGCAAACCATGTCTACTCAAATACTTCCAGACACGGGAAACGCCCCATCCTCGATCGGGGCCGCGATCACGACCGGATTCTTCGCCGCTGTCCTGATGTGGATGATCGCATGGGTCCTCCACCTCCCAGGCGTCCACGCACCCCTATTTCTTGCCATCGGGCTCATGCTCGCCGCCCTGCTCGGGGTCTGCCTGCTCTGGATCCCCGATGTCACCCCCTCCAAACGCCTCGCCGCCGGTGTCCTCGCCGGCGGGACCGCCGGGCTCATCAACCTCATGATCCTGGGCTCCTTCATCGTCGAGCAACCCGAGTCCACCGCGGACATGGCCAATGCCGCGAACCAGTTCCAGCCCAACGCCGTGATCGTCGTTGCCGGCTCCCTCGGCGTCTGTGTCGCGCTGGGGCTCCTCGCGGGCTTTCTCACCCGCATGATCGCCAAACCCGCCATCTCCCCCGGCGCGTGGCTCTCACGAATGGGCTGGGTCACGGCATGCACCTACCTCCCCCTCATCGCCGTCGGCGGGCTCGTCACCTCCACCGATTCCGGGATGGCGGTCCCGGACGCGGGTACCTCCTACGGCGCCCTCTCCGTGCTCTTTCCCATCAAGCTCATGGCCGAGCCTCGGATCTTCTTTGAGCACTCCCATCGGCTCTTCGGCACCCTCGCCGGGATCACCACCCTTGTCCTCATGCTCCGCGTCCTCGTGAGCAAAAACACGAAACTCCCCAAGATCCTCAGCGTCCTCCTCTTCCTCGCGGTCTGCCTGCAGGGGCTGCTCGGCTACATCCGCGTCGCCGACCAGAGCACTTTCTTCGCGATCTTCCACGGTATCTTCGCCCAGCTCGTGCTCGCGACCGCGTGCTGCACCGCGATCGCCCTGTCCGCACGCTGGAAATGCGCCTCGCTCGACGATGAGCATCGCGCCGTCGCCCGACGCACACGCATGATGATGGCCCTCGCCTTTGTTGCGCTGTTCATGCAGCTCGGGCTCGGTGCCGTCACCCGCCACCTCAAATCCTCGCACGCGATGATGACCCACGCGGCTTTCGCGTTTGTGCTCATCTCCCTGCTCATCATCGCGGGCTCGTTCTGCATCCGGCTCGGCAAAGCCGACGAGGGGACCAAGGGGATCCGCCCGTTCGGAGCGTTCATCCACGGGCTCGTGGTCCTGCAGTTCACGCTCGGCTGGGCCGTCCTCGGGCTCACCTGGAAGGGCGAACCGAGGAACCTCCCGACAAGCGAGCAGCTCGACTCCGCACCCCCTCCTGACATCATGGCGCTCGTCCCCACCGCCCATCAGCTGATCGGTGCCCTCCTCTTCGCCTCGGTCGCCTGCGGGCTGTTCTGGGCGATCCGGATCTCATCCGCCCGCAAAATCGGCTAATCTCGATCCCGAAGACCATTGCAATCGACCCGCTCCGAATGCGTTGGGCGTGGGTGCAAACCGCGTGGCTCGGAGGGGATCCCCGATGCAGACCCAAATCGATCGACCGTCCAACTCGCTCGCGCCCATCCGTGATGAGGATTTCCGTTTCTCCCAAGCGCGACATCTCCTCCTCCGCGCCGGGTTCGGAGGCACAGAGGACCAGATCAATCTGCTCGCCGAATGGGGCCCCGAGCGAGCGGTCGATCACCTGATTCACTTCGACGAGATCCCCAGCGAACCGGACGCACGCGACGCGTTCGATCATGACATCATGCGCCCGCTCAGCGACAGCGAGCAGCGGACGCTTCGTCAGGCACGCCGGAGCCGCAACGAGGCGATCGTCGAGCAGTTCCAGAAAAAGCGCATGGCGGCCCAGCGGACGGACCGCGCACAGATGCGGGAGATCCAGCAGTGGTGGCTCACCCGGATGATCCAGACCCCCAAGCCGCTCGAAGAGAAGCTCACCCTCTTCTGGCACGGGCACTTCGCGACCGGCTACCGCACGATCGAGGACTCGTACCACATGTACGCGCAGAACCGGATGTTCCGCGCAAACGCGCTGGGCAACTTCGGCAACCTCCTCACCAACATCATCCGCGACCCCGCGATGCTCCGCTATCTCAACAACAACCAGAACCGCAAGTCCGACCCCAACGAGAACCTCGCACGCGAGATCATGGAGCTCTTCTCGCTCGGCGAGGGCAACTACACCGAGAGCGACATCAAAAACGGTGCCCGTGCGCTTACCGGTTACACCTACGACGATGACGCCTTCAGCTTCGAGATGGACAACCACGACCAGACCATCAAACGCATCCTCGGCGTCTCCGGGAATCTCGACGGCGACGGCTTCGTAAGCGCCATCCTCCGCTCACGCGCGTGCCCCGCGTTTATCGCGACCAAGCTCTATCGCTTCTTCGTCGCGGATGTCCCGATGGATATCAAGGAGATGCCCCCGGCGTCCCGCCAGTTCATCGCCAAGCTCGCCGACCAGATCGCGCGTGCGAACTACGAGCTCAAGCCCGTCGTCCGCAAGATGCTGCTCTCGCAGCATTTCTACGACGAATCGGTGATGAAGAACAAAATCAAATCACCCGCCGAACTCGTCGTCGGCGCGGTCCGCTCGCTCAACACACCCACCCGCGACCTGCGTGTGCTCGTCGAGGCGATGACGCAGATGGGCCAATCGCTCTTCGCGCCGCCGAGCGTAAAAGGTTGGGACGGCGGACGCGCGTGGATCTCCACCGCAACCATGTTCACCCGGCAGAACACGCTCGTCTACCTCCTCACCGGACGGCTCCCGACCGGATTCAACCCCATCGGCATGGCCCAGTCCTTCGATGCCCGCCCGCTCGTTCGCTCGCTGAACAACCCCGCGCGGACAGACACCCCAACCCGTGCGCACATCGCGTCGGACCTGCTCCGCGCGGTGCTCGACGATCGTGATGAATCGCTCGCCAAGCGGATCGCCGACGCGACCGAGAGCGAGAAGCGATCCGCCGACGATCCACGGACACTCACCGAGATGCTCGCACTGATTACGGCGTTACCGCAGTACCAGCTCTGCTAACCCACCGCATGCCCGAGGACACGATCATGAGTCTGCACAACGACCCAACACAAGCCAACGCGTACACAAGGCGTGCGTTCCTCGCCAACTCCGCCGTCCTGGCGTCCGCGGCGCTCACCGTGCCCGCGTTCTTGCAATCCTCCGCTTTCGCGCTGCCACGCCCCCAGCTCGGACTCTCCTCCATCCCGGGCGTCAACGAGGACACCATCCTCGTCGTCGTCCAGCTCTCGGGCGGGAACGACGGGCTCAACACCGTCGTCCCCTACCGCGACGACAACTACCGGCGCTCGCGCCCCGAGATCGCGCTGCCCACCGGCGATCTGCACATCCTCAGCCAATACGGACGCAATGGCGCGAGCGATATCGGGCTCCACCCCTCGCTCACAGGCTTCCGAGAGCTCTACGACGAGGGGCTCTGCGCCGTCATCCAGGGCGTCGGCTACCCCAACCCCAACCGCTCGCACTTCGCATCGATGGATATCTGGCACACCGCCGACACCAACGGCACGGGCGACGGATGGATCGGGCGGTACATCGACTCCCAGTGCTGCGGCTACGGCTCGGGTGAATCCGGAAAAGCACCCGACCCCACAACCAACCCCGAACCCCCCATCGCCCTCGGCACCGAGATCCCGCTCGCGCTGCAGGGACGCAGGGTCATGCCCGTCTCGCTCGAATCCCCCGAGATGTTCTCGTGGGCCGGCACCAAGTACGCCAAGGGCCTCGCGGAGCACTACGACGAGCTCATGAACACAACCCCCGCAGCGGACGACGACTCGAACAGCGCGTTCCTCACACGCACCGCGATGGACGCGCAGATCTCGAGCAAGACCATCCGCGACGCCGTGGACCAGAAGCCGCTCGTCAACTACCCGAGCTCTCGACTCGCCAACCAGCTCTCGATGGTCGGCTCCATGATCCGCGCGGGGATGAAATCCCGCGTCTACTACGCATCCCACGGCTCGTTCGACACCCACGCCAACCAGCTCTTCAGCCACGCAAGGCTCCTCGAACAGCTCGCCGACGCCGTCAACGCGTTCTACAAGGATCTCAAAGCGCAGGGCAACGACCAACGCGTGGTCGTCATGTGCTTCTCGGAGTTCGGTCGGCGTGTGAGCCAGAACGCCTCCCGCGGCACCGACCACGGCACCGCCGCCCCGATGTTCCTCTTCGGCCCACGCGTCACCCCGGGAATCCACGGGCTGCACCCATCGCTGACCAACCTCGACAACGGTGACCTCAAGTACACTGTCGACTTCCGTAGCGTGTACGCCGAACTGCTCGACACATGGATGGACACCAAGAGCCGCGATGTGCTCGGGCAGAGCTACCGGCACCTGCGTGTACTGAAGAAGGCGTGATCAGGACTCTGCGAGCAATGCCGGGTTGATATCCGCCTCGGTGATGTGCCCCTCGTTGAGCGTGGTTTTTTCGCCGCACTCCGGGCATTGCACCACTCGGCGATCCGCGTCGCCGAACACCTCCAGCCCGACCAAGCTATACCCGCACCCGGCACACGCCGCACCTTCGAGCCGTTTCCGAACTGCTCGATGGAGCGTGAAATCCCGGGTGATCAGCGCGCACACGAGGGGAAACCAGACAAACCCCGTCATCACCGTAAGCCCCACAACAAGATTCACCGCGTCAGGCAAATCAAACTGACCGACATAGTTGTCGAGAATATGCACCGCCAGAACGACCATCCCCAGCCAGATCAGGAACGACACGGGGAGTATCAGAACCACCAACCCGCGCCCCAACCACGCCCGCCCGGACCGCCTCGCATGGCTCACATACCGCCGGCAAACCACATCCTCGAACGGATCAAGTTCGGGGAAAGCGCGATAGATTCTCCCACTCAACAATCTCACGGCGAATCCTCGTACACCGAATCGATCCGCAGCCCAAGCACCCACGGTTCCGAGACCGCGATTGCCCGGGGCGGAACCTCGTCGACGATCTCGAACATGCGCAAGAGCCGATGCGAAGAATCATCCGTGTGGTAACCGGCATCCGACACAACCATCGGCATCGAGGTCCAGACCACAAATCGCGAGCCCTGCAGCGAGTCCTGATCGAACCGGAACACGAACGCACCGTCTGCCTGTTCGCTGGGGGTCTTCAGTGTTCGCTTGCCGTGCTCGTCGTAGAACAGCGTGAGCACTGCGGTGCCCACCGGCTCGCCCATCGCTTCAAAGGGCACACGGATCTCAACGCCGCCCGGCCAATCACGCGGGTCCATCAGGGTCTGCTCCTGCTGGGCGCGTTTGGCGTGCTGGATCGCGTCCGGGTCGTTGCCGTGGAGCATCTCGCCGATCGCATTGACGCCCCCGGTATCGCCCCCGCCCGCGCCGAGTGCGGGCAGATCCATCATGGGCTTGTCCTTGTCCATCGACACAAACACCCACGCCATCAGCCCCCCCACCACCGTCATCGGGAGCAGCAACCACAGCGTCAGCAGCACGGCCTTCTTCATGCACGCATTCTACGAACAAAAACACCCGCACATCGTGTGCGGGTGCGATGGGTCCGGATTGTGCGCTCAATCCCTGATGATCAGGATCAGCTCTTCCACTTGGCGTAGTTCTTCGCAACCTCGTCCCAGTTGACGATGTTCCAGAACGCGCTGATGTAGTCCGGGCGCCGGTTCTGGTAGTTGAGGTAGTACGCGTGCTCCCAGACATCGAGCCCCATGATCGGCTTGTGGCCCATCATGATCGGCGAGTCCTGGTTCGCGGTGGACCCGACATGCAGCTTGCCGTCGGCATCGAAACCGAGCCATGCCCAGCCCGAACCGAAACGCGTCGCGGCGGCGTCGGCGAACTTGGCCTTGAAGTCCGCGAACGACCCGAACGCCTTGTTGATCGCCTCGGCGAGTTCACCGGTCGGCTCCCCCCCGCCGTTGGGCGAGAGGATGGACCAGAAGAGCGAGTGGTTCGCGTGCCCGCCGACATTGTTCTGGACAGCGGTGCGGATATTCTCGGGGACCTCGCGGATGCGTCCGAGGATCTCGCCGAAGCACTTGCCGGCCCAATCGGTGCCCTCGAGGGCGGCGTTGGCCTTGGCGATGTACCCGGCGTGGTGCTTGGTGTGGTGAATCTCCATCGTCCGCGCATCGAAGTGCGGCTCGAGGGCGTCGTAGGCGTAAGGCAGGGCGGGGAGTTCGAAGGCCATGGGGCTCCTCAGTAAAATTGTGGATGGGCTGTTGACAAGCCCAAGCAAATGCTGTAATTTTATCAAATATATACCGAACTTGCATGCGTCCGACGAGCGAAATCCGAATCTTCGTTGCGGATGATTCTCGGGAAGTGTATACTCGCAATCCGACTTGTGCGGGCACAACGGGACCAGCACGGGGTCAAGCCCCAATCCCGGCTGCTCAACGGTAGGACCGGAATTATCGGTCGTCAACCGTGAACAGAGGTGCACCAGTCGATCGGCCCGAAGGATGCGGGCGGATCCCCTGCGGACCCGAGGATTCGGTATCCGCAGGAGAAGTGGCCAGGATCGGCCATTTTGTTGCGGATTTGTTGTCTTTCAGGCGGTTTTTGTGATCGATGCAATACCCGGGCTGGACAAATGATTCTGCTTCTGGTTGCCGAAAAATCGGTCAGCCGACATCCGAAGAACAGTGTACAGATTTGTTGTAAATTCGCACAGGATAGAGAAACTCTTTCGCTTCCTGATGCGTACAAAAAAAGAGCCGGACTTGCCTATCTGGGCAGGTCCGGCATTCCGAACACGCCCGCGGCTGAACCATGCGTCAGATGAGCCACAATCGGCCTGACCAAACACACCCAGCCACCGAGAGCGTGACATCCCGAAGCCTCACAACGGAAGTGGGGTCATTGATAGAGCAGGAGGGTGCTGGAAATCTGGGTGTGTCGTGGGGTTCCGTCGGTCGGAATGTCACTACCAGAAGACCAGCATGACAACCCGATTCGGTCGCAGACGGCGAAGCCTCAAACAGAGGAAAACTGCCCAATCTGCGAAAAGATGCACGGTTGCTCGAAGCAATCACCCGCCTTTGGGTGTTTGCCCGGAATCATACCGACCCACGAGAGCACGCTCGGGTCGGGAGCACGAACGAATTTCCGCCACACAGATCGTGGCGTTGGAGAACGCATGACGCAAGCAGCACGAAAAACCCCCTCCCCGCTCGAGCAGATGCGCCGCAGGCACCGTGTTGGTGTCTCGAGGACATCCACACGCGCCGGGAAGACCGCCCGGCAGCTCAGCCATGAGGACGAGCGTCTGCTCAACCAGATCCTCGCCAAGGAGCAGGACTTCATCGACTCGGAGGTCTTCTACGAGGAGGACGCCGAGCAGAACATCTACGACGATGCCCCCGACATCGCCAAGCCCGATACCACCTGGTACCACCCGGTGATGGACGATATCTCGTCGATCTCGCGGACCAGGACCGTGAAATCCTCGCAGCAGGTGATCCTGACCGGTGCCGAGGAACGGGTGCTCTTCCACCAGTTCAACTACTCGCGCTACCGCGTTCGGAATCTGCAGCACGAGGTCTGGGCCCGCCCGGACAAGAAGCCGACCGCCGAGCAAGCCGAGCAGCTGCTCCACTGGCACCGCAAGGCGGACCGGATCCGCGAGCAGATCGCGGAGACCAACCTCGCGCTGGTCCTCGCGATGGCCAAGCGGACCCGCATGTCCGAGGTCGACTTCGCGGATCTTGTTTCCGAGGGCAACATGGCGCTCCTGCGTGCGGTTGACAAGTTCGACGCGGGGCGGGGCTTCAAGTTCTCGACCTACGCGTGCCGGGCGATCCTCAAAGCCTTCAGCCGACAGGGCATGAAGCTCAGCAAATACCGCCAGCGGTTCCCCACGGATTTCGATCCCAAGCTCGAGAAGTCCAACTTCCTCGAGACCAAGCGGGCCGACTTCGAGCGGGACACCGCGTCGGAGGTCCGCCAGATCGTTGTCGCGAACCGCGCCGACCTCACCGATGTCGAGCGGACTGTCCTCGAGCATCGGTTCGGGCTTGAGTCGGGGGGCATGGAGAAACCCATGACCCTCGAGCAGGTCGGGCAGATCATCGGCGTCACCAAGGAACGCGTGCGTCAGATCCAGAATAAGGCGATGGAGAAGATCCGCGTCGAGCTCGAAGCCAACTTCCTCGGGACGACCGAGGAGCAGGCCAAGGAAGCCGTCGGAGCGAACTGATCCTGTTCCAACAATCTCTTTACCCATCTCCACAGACCCGCACGGGTCTGTTTTCTTTGGGGTTGTCGGCCTTGGGGTTGGTCCTGAGGAACCGTTCCCTGACCAGAAACGAATCGTTGAGTTCCCCGCGGGCGTGTGCGCCCGCATATCCTTCTGTCCCGCCCGATCGGATGCGGGATCCCCCCGGACGCGTGCCGTCCGCGAGACGAGCCGTACCCCTCCCCGGCATCGACCGGGTTCATTTTCGAGAGGACCGACGCACGATGAGCGTGACCGATTCCCCAGAGACCAGCGCAACCGCGGGCCATGTCGACATGGACATGTCCCTGACCAAGAAGCCCGACCCCCACGCAACACGCTGGGGCGACTTCCTCAAGGCGACCATCAAGTTCGGTGCATCGGACCTCATCATGAAGTCCAACCAGAAGCCCAAGCTTCGGATGCGTGGCGTGCTCAAGGCGATGGATGTCGAGCCCGTCAGCGCCCAGGAGTTCTTCGACATCGCCAAGAACATCCTGACCAAAGAGCAGTTCAACGATCTGCATAAATACGGCTCGGTCGACTTTGCGTACAACTACGACGCGAAGCACCGTTTCCGTGTCAACCTCTTCCAGGCCCGGGGCACCATCTCCGTCGCCGCCCGAAACATCACCAGCGAGATCCTGCCCTTCGAGGGGCTGCATCTCCCCGAGGTCATGAGCGAGATCGCGCTGCAGCCACAGGGCATCGTGCTGCTCTGCGGCGTGACGGGCTCGGGCAAATCCACCACGATCGCATCGATGATCGACTACATCAACGCACGCAAGCCGGTCCACATCGTGACGCTCGAGGACCCGATCGAGTACATCTTCGAGGACAAGAAAGCAACGATCAACCAGCGTGAGATCGGGCTGGACTGTCTGGACTTCAAGACCGGGCTGCGGGCGCTTGTCCGTGAGAACCCGGATGTCGTGCTCGTGGGCGAGATGCGTGACCAGGAGACCTTCGAGGCCGCCCTTCACGCTGCGGAGACGGGTCACCTTGTCTTCGGGACGATCCACGCGTCGAGCACGACACAGACCTTCAGCCGAATCTACGGGCTCTTCCCGCAGGAAGAGGTCGAGCAGGTCCGCAAGATCCTCGCCTACCAGATGCGGGCGTTCGTGTACCAGAAGCTGCTGCCAACGCTGCACGAGAATATCTTCCGCATCCCGGCGCTGGAGATCCTGATCAACAACGGCGTCGTCCGCAAGTACATCCTCGACGAGCGAGAGGGTGATCTCCGAGATGTGCTCAACTCGATCGAGGCCCAGCAGATCGGGATGATCGATTTCAACGATTCGCTCGTGAAACTCGTCGAGGACGAGTACATCCACATGCGGACGGCGATCGAGTCTTCACCCAATGTCGACGAGCTGCAGATGAAGCTCAAGAAGTTCGCATAACATCCGGGTGTCCGGGTGATCCCGGATTGAACGGAATGAACACCCCTCCGGGGGTCGCTCGGCGGGAGATCGTCGGGTATCCTGCCTCAGACGGACGCGAGGGCGCGGCCGTGGACCACGGCGAGTAAAAAGGAACACGAGCGTGTTTGAACCATTGCAGACCATGCCGACCGGCACCCTGACCCTTGCCGCCGAGACTTTTATGCTCGTCTCGTGGTGGAAACCGATTCTCCTGATGGCCCCGTTCATCGCCTGGGCGTGGGTGATCTCCAAGGTGCTCGACAAGCACGCGATGCGGTTCTTCCTTGGACGCGAGAAATGGGCCTTCATCCATATGTGCGTCGCGACCGTCGCTCTGGTGATGCTCGCACTCCCGATCGGCGGGTTCGTCGGATTCATCGCGGCGTTCGTGGGGATCACGGTCATCCTCGGTCTCGACATCCTGCTCTTTGCCGCGATCACGAACAAGGACTCGCGTGTCCCCGAGGGGAGCAGGCTCCGGTTTGATATGGAGGCGGCGTCCGCGAAGCGTGAGGAGAAGAAAGCAGCCAAGTCGATGGGCAGCAGCGAGCTGACCATTGTGGGCGCGAACAAGATGACGATCCCGGTGCCCGAGAAGGAGGCTCCGGAGTACGCCGTCCGTGTTGCCGCAGAGCACCTGCTCATCAAGGGCTTCAACGCCAACGCGAGCCAGATCGACTTCCTCCCCGCCAACGAGAGCACCTACGCCGCGTCATACCTCGTCGATGGTGTCCGCCAGGCGGGCGACCCGCTCCCCAAGGGCGACGCGGTGCAGATCATCGACTTCTGGAAGAAATGCGCGGGGCTCGATGTCAGCGACCGCCGGCGCAAGCTCCGCGGCAACATCAGCGTGACCGGGACCGGGATGTCCGGAGTCGATGTCAAGATGGTCACCTCGGGATCCAAGTCCGGGATGAACATGTCGATGATCTTCAACCCCGCACAGGCGGTCCGGCGCAAGCCCGCCGACCTCGGACTGCTCGACAAGCAGCTCGAGATGCTCAAGGAATGGGCCAACGAAGCAGCCGGCGTGGTCCTCCTCGCTGCCCCCTCGGACAACGGACGCACCACCACCATGTACTCGCTGCTACGCCTGCACGACGCGTACACCTCCAATATTCAGATCGTGGAACTCGAGAGCGAGGACCAGATCGAGGGAATCAAGCAGACCGAGTTTGATGTTGGCGCTGATGGCCCCGATTTCGCGACGACG
>JAGQOC010000262.1 GCA_020427745.1 Phycisphaerales bacterium
CCGGCGTCCGCCACTTCCGCCACTAAGGCAAACAGAGCCACCTATCAACAACTATCGGTCGCTCCGGCTCCGCCCAAACCGCGCAGGGGGTTCTTTTGCAAACCTTCACGCATCGGCATGCGTATGGAGTTGAAGAATCCGCCCGTTTCGGGTAGAAAAGAGCATCATGTCCAAGAAAGCACGCCGACCCAGACCCGCGAGCAAAGCGCGGCTCCACCCGGACGATCCGGAGGCATCCAGAATACCCGGTGTCGATGCGCCCCCACGCTACGGCGCGTGCTCGGTCATGCCCATCAGCGAGGGGCTGGATGCCAAGGTGCTCGTGCTCAACAAGATGTACATGGCGACCCGTGTGATCTCGGCACGCCGGGCGTTTGTCCTGCTGATGCGGGAGACCGCCGAGGTCATCCACGCCGATGACGGCAGCTTTGCCAACTACGACTTCTCGAGTTGGACCGAGCTTAGCGAGCTCCGCAAGGAGTACGAGCCTGATGCGCACGATTGGGTGAAGACCGTCCGCTTTGATATCGCGGTGCCGAGGATCATCCGGCTCATCGGGTACGACAAGCTCCCCGCTCAGCGCGTCAAGCTCAACCGACGCAATCTCTTTGCGCGCGATCACAACCGCTGCCAGTACTGCGGCGGGCACTTCCCGACCAACGAGCTCTCCATCGACCATGTCGTCCCCCGCACGCAGGGCGGGCCGGACACCTGGGAGAATCTGGTCTGCTCGTGCGTGCGGTGCAACTCACGCAAGGGAGGCAGGACCCCGGACCAAGCGAATATGAAGCTGATCACCAAGCCCGTGCGCCCCAAGCGGAACCCGCTGATCGCCGTGCGCCTGACCCACGCGAAGTACAACTCGTGGAAGGCGTTCCTCGACGAAGCGTACTGGTCCGTCGAGCTGCGTTAGCCCCGACTAGGGCTCATCCGAGAAAATTTCAAAAACCGCTCGGGATCTCCGAGATCCCTTGACGCCGGCGACCTTGAGATGTACTATACCGACCAGTTGGTATGCCAGAACAAACGACCCATCGTGAAACACTCCTCGACGCGGCCCAGGGGCTGATGCTGTCCAAAGGTTTCCCGGCAACAAAGGTTGACGAGATCTGTAAGGCCGCGGGCGTCACGAAGGGGAGCTTCTACTACCACTTCGAGTCCAAGGACGACCTCGCCCGAGCGTTGATCGATCACTACTTCAATCGGCTCACCAAGGCGTTCGAGGGCGAGCCCTGGATGGCGTTCGAGGACCCCGCCGAGCGGGTGTACGCCCTGCTCGATGCGGTGATCGGCGTGATGAAGGGGCCCTTGCTCAAGCACGGGTGTCTGCTCGGGAGCTTCGCTCTCGACCTCAGCGAAACACATCCCGACATCCGCCGGGCGATCGACGAGCGATTCGCCAAGCTGGTTGGCGTGATCGAGCCGCACCTCCGCGCCGCACTCAAGAAGAAACCCAAGCAGTCCGGCATCAATGCCAAAGCACTCTCCAGCCAGTTCCTCGCTGTGCTGCAGGGCGCGATCGTGCTCTCCAAGGCAAGCGGGGATCACGCCCAGCTCGCCGCCTCGATGCGTTGCTACAAGGAGATGGTGCGTGCCGTCCTCGAATCAAACTAACGACCGGGCACCCGCCCGTTTTTATTTTCCCATCGACCATACCAACTGGTCGGTATAAACCGCCCGCCGGGCACAACAACGGAGACAAAGCCATGACATCAATCAACTGGGACAAAGCCGCGCTCGTCATCGTCGACCCCCTGGTCGACCTGCTCTCACCAGAGAGCGTGATCTGGGACATCATCGGGAGCCATGTCACCGAGATCGACCTCGCCAACAAGCTCAAACGGCTCATCAATGGCGCACAGAACGCCGGGATCCCGGTGATGTACTCACGCGTCGAGATCACCGACGAGGAGTACGACGCGATGAGCTGCAAGAGTGGGCTTCAATCACTGATGGCGGATCGGCGGATGTGTGTGCCCGGCAAGGGCGGGCGTTACCACCCCGACTTCGAGCCTGCCGGCGGCATCATTGAGCTCTCGGCACGCAAGGGCCCGTCGGCGGTGCACTCCGACTTCGCGCTGCAGATGCGTCGGCGCGGGCTCGACACCGCGGTGTTCGCCGGGATGGTTGCGAACCTGTGTGTCGAGTCCCATGTCCGCGACGCCGTGGAGGCCGGGTTCGGCGCGTATGTTGTATCCGACGCAATTGGCGCTATCAGCGCCGAGTCCCTCGAGGCAACCCTCGCCAACTTCGCACTCCACGCGACGGGGACCCTGACGACCGACGAGTTCCTCGGATCAATCACTCCGGTCACTGCATAAGGAAACGAACTGAACGGGCACCGCTGTTCTGACCGTTCTTGCCGCCGATCCATCGTGATCGACGGCTTTTATTAATTGAATGTAGCACCCCGGACATCACCCCAGGGCATCGGTGGAGCCCGTGGTGTTCAGCTGGATCGTGTACACCTCGGTGATCGAGCCATCATCCTCAACACGCGGGGTCGATCGCGTCATCCCCAGACGCTCGACAATCCGGATCGATGCGGCGTTCTCCCTCGCGATCGTTGCGATCACCGCTGCAAGCCCGAGCACGCTCCTCGCATATTCAAGCATCGCACCGGCGACTTCTGTCGCGAGCCCGCCCCCCCACACCGCGCGGTCCAACGCGTATTTGAGTTCCGGCTCGGGCTGCCCACCCGGGTGGACAAGCCC
>JAGQOC010000062.1 GCA_020427745.1 Phycisphaerales bacterium
TCGGGCCCGTAGGCGAGCGCGGCCGCCGTCGGCTCGTTCAGGAGGCGCAGCACCTCGATGTCGGCGAGGCGGGCGGCGTCCTTGGTCGCTTGTCGCTGCGCGTCGTCGAAGTACGCCGGGACGGTGACGACGGCTTTGCGCACGGGCTGCGCCAACGCGATCTCAGCGCGTCGCTTGAGTTCTCCGAGGATCATCGCCGAGACTTCCTGCGGCGAGATGATCCTCGGTTCGCCGCCCGGGTTGGGGATCGCGACACGCGCGGTGTTGTGCTCGCCGGCGACGACGGAGTATCCGAGATACGGAAGATCCGCTTGCGCGTCGTCGAGCGATCGCCCCATCAGGCGTTTGATGCTCGTGACCGTTGTGTCAGGGAACGCGGGTGCTTCGTCACGGGCCTGGGCGCCGATGGTGGTCGAGCCATCGGGGTTGAAGCGGATTGCGGACGGCAGGATGGATTCATTTTGGACGGTGAGCACCCGGGGCCCGGATTCGTCGCAGAACGCGACGAGCGAGTTGGTGGTGCCGAGGTCGATGCCGACGATGGGCGATGGGTCGTGGTCGATCATCGCTCAGTCCGTCCGCACCCACGCGAGATCCGCGAGCGCATCGATCAGCGCGCGTGCCTGGGGATGGTTTGCCGGGAACGCGAACGCCTGCTGGGATTCGTTGGCGCGGAACTCGATGAGGAACGAGGGCGTGTCGGCGGGCGGGCTGAAGTTCTCGGGGCTGTTGATCGATCGCGCATCATCCGTATCGAGCGGGATCGCGTGGGCGAGCGTCCAGAGGCGGGCGAACTGCTCGGATGTCAGCGTTCGGGTGGGGCTCGGATAGATCACGGGTGACGATCCCGGGCCGACGGCGGCGCGGAGGGTCGCGTCGGGCTCGACAATGTAGCGTGCGGGCACGGAGGCGGGTGAATCGGGGTGTTCCTGCGGGGGCGTGAAGACCGTCGCCGCGAGCACAAAGTCGCCCGGGGCGGTGTCGGGCATCGTGAAGCGTTGGTTCGTCGAGCAGCCGACCATCCACACGGGAAGGATCGCGGCGAGCAGAATCCGCACAACGAGCGTGGTGAGGGTCCGGGAAAGGGTCATGCCCAGAGTGTATCCACCGGATCCGTGCCCCTAGTGTTGGGTCCTATGGATATCAGTCTCAAGTGGCTCAATCAGTACCTCTCGCCCGCGGATGTCACCGCCGACGAGGCCGACGCGATCCTCACCGAGGCGGGCATGCCTATCGAGGAGCACAAACAGGGCGTCGATGGCGACACCGTCATCGATGTCGAGGTCACCAGCAACCGGGGTGATTGCTTGGGGCATGTGGGTATCGCCCGCGAGATCGCCGCGGCTCGGTACGGCAACACCCCCCGCACGCTGGTCATGCCCGCGGTTTCCGACCCGAAGACGGGCGAACCGATCGGGAAGTACCTCAAGCTGGACAACCGTGTTCCCGATCTGTGCCCGCTGTTCACCGCTCGGGTGATCACGGGGGTGAAGGTCGGACCGTCCCCGGACTGGCTGCGCGGGGCGATCGAGTCGCTCGGTCAGAAATCCATCAACAATGTTGTCGATGTGACGAACTTCATCACGCTCGAGCTTGGCAATCCGTGTCATGTGTTCGATTACGACAAGCTCGCCGCCGGTTCGCTGGTGGTGCGCCACGCGGAGAAAGGCGAGCGGGTCAAGACGCTCTACGCGGGCGAGCACGAGCTGCGGACAACGGATCTGGTGGTTGCCGACAGCGAGCGCCCGCAGTCGCTCGCGGGGATCATCGGCGGCTACGACTCGCAGGTCGATGATGGGACGACAACCGTTGTGTTCGAGATGGCGACCTGGGATGTCCGCGCGATCCGCGACACCGGGCGACGGCTTCAGATCCGCACGGACGCGGCGTACCGCTTCGAGCGTGGGATCGACCCGCGATCGATCGACTACGCGGCAAGACGGGCCGTTCAGCTGCTCTGCGAGGTTTCCGGGGGCACACTCTGCGAGGGCGTGCTCTCGCAGGGCGGAGCGATGCCGGAGGATCGCGTGATCGAGCTGCGTCCGTCTCGCTGCGACCTTGTGCTCGGTGTACACACAGAGCCCGCGGCGATCGTGGAACTGCTCTGTGCGTTGTCGTTCCCGAGCGAGCTGGTCGGGGAGGACCTCATCAAGAGCATCGTGCCGCCGCACCGGAGCACGGATGTGACGCGGGAGATCGACCTGATCGAGGAGGTCGCGCGGGCGCGTTCGCTCGCGGTGGTCCCGATGAAGGGCACGCTGCCCGTGACGGCCAAGCCCCCGCAGGAGAGCGAGCGGGCGATGGAATCCGTGGCATCGGTGATGACGGCGATGGGGTTCTTTGAGACGATTACCTACTCGTTCACCAGCCCCGAGCTCGGCGCGATGTTCTGTCCGGAGAATATCGAGCTTGTTGCGGTCGACGACAACCGACGCAAAAGCGAGCCGACGCTGCGCCCGAGCGTTTTGCTCGGGCTGCTGCGCTGCCGGGCGGGCAACCAGCACGCGCGGACGATGGTTGATGGGGGGATCCGGCTGTTCGAGATCGCGAGCACATTCGGGCAGAAGAAGGGCACGCGGGATTCCGTTGAACACCAGCAGCTCGCGATGCTTATGGATGTTGACTTTGCAGGGAAGAAGCCGAAGCATGAGGACACCCAGCACGCGATCCGCGTCATGCGGGGCGTGATCGACGCGATCGTCAACGCGACCTTCGGCGGCGCCCGCGTGCTCGTTACCCCAGCATCATCATCGCACAAGGGTTTCGATGCGGACGCGCACGCAGTGATCGCCGTCGAGAAAGGCGGTCACAAGACCACGATTGGTTCGTTCGGGTTGATCTCCGATGGTGCGATGAAATCGATGGATATCGAACGCCCGGTGGTTGGGTGCGAGCTCGCCGTCGATGCGTTGGTCGGTGCGTACCCGCCGCGATCAAACGCTCAGTTGCTGCCGCAGTTCCCGGGCATCGAGCGGGATCTCTCGCTGATCGTCGACGAGTCGGTCCGCTGGGACCAGGTCGAGGGCGTGATTGACGCGTGCGGGCTCGATCGGGCGGTGGGTCACTCGATGGTGGGGGTCTTCCGTGGCGAGCAGATCGGGGCTGGCAAGAAGTCTGTGACCCTCCGTGTGGGCTTCCGCGACGACGGACGGACGCTGCGTCACGAAGAGGTTGACCCGCAGATGGAGCAGCTCGCCGCCAAAGCAAAGACCGAGCTCGGTGCCGAGATCCGCTCTTGAGCACAATCGGTGCGGATAAAGAGCATTTCGCTACAGATCGTCCGTATTTCGGCAAACTTGATGTGTTTGTACGGAAAAAAGATGGGTTGATATTGGGCCTGTGATTCCAGAAATATGAACTTTGGATCCGGTCGATACCTATGATACAGACCCGCGACGGATTCCGCGGCGGGTACCCAGCCCGGCAACTTACATGGAGGCTTTGATGAGTTCGATGACCAGCCAGCCCAATATCCAGCCCTCGTCTGTCTCGACCATGTCCTTCGATCCCGCAAAGAAACCCTACATCTGGGTGAACGGCGAGATGCTCCCCAAGGACGAGGCCTCGGTCTCCGTGTTCGATCACGGGTTGCTCTACGGTGATGGGATCTTCGAGGGCATCCGTGTCTACAACGGCAAGATCTTCAAGTGCGAGCAGCATATGGATCGGCTCTACGAGTGCGCGGACAAAATCTTCCTCGATATCGGTATCGATCGCGAGGAAATGGTCCGCATCCAGCGCCAGTGCATCGAGGCCAACGGGATCGTCAACGGCTACATCCGCCTCGTCGTCACCCGCGGCGTGGGCTCGCTGGGTCTGAACCCGTACCAGTGCCCCAAGGCGGGTGTGATCTGCATCGCCGATACGATCTCGCTCTTCAAGCCCGAGATGTACGAGAAGGGGATGCGGGTTGTGCTCGCCAATCGTCCCAAGACCCCGATCGCGTGCCTCGATCCGCGTGTGAAGACACTGAACTATCTCAACAACATCCTCGCGAAATGCGAGGCGATCCACCTGGGCAAGAAGCTCGGGATTACGGAGCCCGCCGACCAACTGCTCGAGGTGATTATGCTCAACACCGAGGGGCAGGTCGCCGAGGGTTCGGGCGATAACATCTTCATCATCAAGAACGGCGAGCTGTTCACGCCGCCGTCCGAGGCGGGGATCCTGCAGGGCATCACCCGCAAGTTCGTTAAGGACGAGCTGTGCCCGATGCTCGGGTACTCGTGTACCGAGAAGTATTTCACGATGGACGAGCTGCTCGACGCCGACGAGGTGTTCCTGACCGGCTCGGCGGCGGAGATGATCGCGGTCCGCGAGGTGCTCAAGCACAACGAGCTGACGGTGACCTCGACACACCAGATCTCTGACGGCGAGGGCCCGATCACCAATGCGCTGCGGACAAAGTTCCGGGAGATCGTGACGAGCGATCATGTCCCGGAGGACTGAGTGAGCGGCAGAGTTTGATCTATGCGAGGACCGCCGATCGGCGGTCTTTTTTCGTGCCGAACAACCGCTCGGCGCCCTCACCCGCGACGAAGAGGAGCTCCTTGTTGCGGACCTTGCCGACCGTGCCGACCTTGTCGCCATTGTGGTTGTGGATGCCGATCTTGCAGCCGACATAGCGTGGATGGTCGTTCTCGATCACCGCCACGCGTCCGCGGCCGCTGAGCATGTGCACGATCTGGTCGCGCGAAAGGTAGCCCTCGTCGCTGAACGAGAGCACGACGGTCTCGACATCGAGCGACTGGATGACTTCTCGGAGCGCGGCTTCGATCTTGAGCTTGGAGTTAAAGGGCGATTTGCGATCCTTGCAGTCGCTGCGTTTGCGGGCGACGCCGTAGGTCTCGGGCTGATCCCCGGTGACGAGGGTCTCCCAGAGGTGATAGTTTCCGAGATAGGAATGCTGGTTGTACGGGGGATCGAGGTAGGCGAGGTCACCCGTGAGCTTCTTGGCGGCGTCGATCGCTTCCAGCCGGTGCGATTCGCACCGCCCCGTCGGAACCGCGGGCAGGACATCGGGGATGCGCATCGAGAGCCTGTTGGACGCTCGGGGCGCCCATGATTTCAGGTAAGCCATCTGCACGCCCGTGGTCGAATCCACCCGGTCCGCGGCCTCGACCAGGCTGGTGAGCACGACCGCGCGGAGATCCTCGTCGAGATCTAGCTCATCGATGCGGGCGCGGATCGCGTCGATCCGGGCACCGTTGTCCGGGTGGAAGTAGCGCGATTGGACGCAGTAGGTCTCCGTGATGAACCCGGGCTCGGGAGGGGTCTTCATCAGATCTTCAATGATCGCTCTCGCCCGGACGAGCACCCGCTCGGCGTCGGCCTGGACATAGCAGGTCGCGAGGGTGTGGGCGTAGCGGTTGTGGTCGTTGGCGAGCACGCGGTAGCCCGCGCGTTTGAGGGCGTGCCCCACGCGGGAGGTGCCGCTGAAGAGATCGATGACCGTCGAATCCTGCTCACAGGATCGGGCGACCAGCCCGCTGATGCGGTCGATGAGCAGGCGTTTGGAGCCGAGGTACTTGATCACCCCTGGGGTATCGGTGTTTGTCCTCGTATCAGGCCAGTCTTCGTGGCGGTTGCCTAGGATCGTGGTGGTCTTTATCCAGAGAAAAGCCCGTTCGAGGTCCATCCCGTGAGTGAAGCGAGCCCCCCCGCCGGAGACGACTCCCAGCTGTCCACACCTGAGTGCGAGCGATCCGCGTCCTCTTCTTCGAATCATTCGACGAGTGAAGGCACGACGGTCTTTGCGATGCTGCTCCGCTTTGGTCTTGCGGCGATCATCCTGTTCGTCGCGATCGGGATCGCCGCGGCGCTCGTCAAGAGCAAGAAGACGAGCGAGCGGACGATCGGCGCCGGTGCACCGCTCGTCGTACGGACCATCACAAGCGAGCCCCGCGCGGTCGATCGTGTGTGGGAGGGATACGGCACGGTGCGGACCATGATCGCATCGGACATCGTCGCGGAGGTCGCCGGACGGGTGGTTGCGCGTCCGGATGACATCGAGCCGGGTGTTCCGATCCGCACGGGGGACCTGATCCTGCAGCTCGATGATTCCGACTACGCTAACGCGTACGAGTCGGCGAGCCAGGCCGCGGACGCGCTGCAGGCGCAGGTCGACGGGCTCGCGGTGGAGACGGAGCGTCTGAGCACGCGGATCGAGTACGCAGAGGACGAGATCAACGCCGCCGAGCGGGATCTGACGCGGACGGAGGACGCGATCGCGCAGGGTGCGGGCTCCCCGGGTGAGCGTGATGTCAAGCTCCAGGCGCTGAGGCGTCTGCAGCGGGAACAGCTGACGCTCAAGCAGCAGCTCGAGCTGATCCCGTCGCGCCGGGCGCAGCTGATGGCCCAGCTCGCCGGTCAGCGTGCAAACGCCCGGATCGCGAAGGAGAACCAGGTTCGCGCCCGTATCGCGAGCCCGCTGGATGGGGAGATCGCCTCGGTGAGCCCCCGCGCGGGGGATTGGGTCGGCAATGGTTCGGTGGTCGCGCGTGTGGTGGATCTCGCCCGGCTGGAGGTCCCGCTCAAACTGCCAGCCGGATCATCTTCGTGGGTCAAGATTGGGGACGCGGTGTCGCTCTGGATCGGCGACGCGCTCGACGAGCCGGCGCAGCGCGGAACGATCACGCGGGTTTCGCCCGAGGCGGACGCGATGAGCCGGACGATCACGGTCTATGTCGAGGTCACCCAAGACCCGGCGGACGCGGGCAGATTGCTGCCCGGGCAGTTCGTGCTCGGGCGGGTGATGACCCGCGACCCGAGCCCCCGGGTCGTGATCCCGAGGAGGGCGGTGCAGGACGGCTATGTCTTTGTTGCCGCATCGGATGATCGGGAAGACGCGAATGGGGGATTGATAGTGCAGCGAGTTCCTGTGCGTGCGGCGTACGGCTTCGACGCGGATCTCCCGGTGCTCGATGAGTACGAGACCCAGTGGGTCGCGCTCGAGCACGGGCGCGAGCCCCCGCTGGGCAGCGCCGTGATTATCTCGCTGCTCGACCAGCTCGAGGTCGGGATGCATGTGCAGCCGGCTTCTTCGGGGGAGGGTTCGCCGTGAGTCTCGCGTCCTTTGGTGTCCGCAAGCATGTGGTCGCGAACTTGGTGATGTTCGCGTTGATCGGCGCGGGGCTGATCTTCGGGACCTCGCTGAGGCGCGAGTTCTTCCCCTACATCGAGTCGCGGATCGTGACGATCACGGCGCCCTATCCGGGGGCGGCACCGGAGGAGGTCGAGTCCGCGCTCGCCAAGAAGATCGAGGACAAGGTCGCGGACCTCTCCGATGTCGATGAGATCAGCTCGATGGTCTCCGAGGGTATGGCGTCGGTGACCGTCACTTTCAACGAGGGCGTGCCGATCGACCGGGCGGTCTCCGATGTGAAACGCGAGATCGATTCGCTCCAGGATCTTCCCGACGGCGTCGACAACATCACCGTCGACAAACTCATGCCCAACATGCCCGCGATTGTCGTTGCGCTCTACGGCGAAACGGACGAGCGGACAATGAAACACTTCATCAAGGAGGTCCGCGATGACCTCCTGCTGCTCCCCGAGATCACGGACATCGCGCTCGGCGGCGACCGACGCGATGAACTCCGTGTCGAGGTGCTCCCCGAGCGAGCGATCGAGCACGGGCTGAGCCTGCCCGTAATCGCCGACAAGATCCGCCAGGCGATGATCGAGCTCCCGGGGGGCAGCGTCCGGACATCGACGAGCACGATCTCGGTGCGCTCGATGGGTGTTGATGAGCGGGCGTCGGATGTCCGCGAGATTGTGGTCAAGGCGACCGGCGACGGCGGCGTGGTCCGCGTGGGTGATGTCGCGGAGGTGACGGCGGGGTTTGTCGACACGGATCTGCTCACCCGCTACGAGGGCAAGCCCACGATGTCGCTGACCGTGTTCCGTGTGGGCACACAGGATGTCATCAAGATCGCCGAGTATGTCAAGGCGTATGTCGCCGGGCGCAACGGCGAGGAGATCGAGTACACCCCCGGTGAGAAGGCACGCTCCGCGATGCTCATGGGAAAAAGCGCGGGGGAGGTTAAAAAAGCGTACAAAGCGGCCGTGAAGGAGTGGAAGGAGAAGGGCGAGGATCCCGCGACGGAGCCTGTCATGGGCGCGCCATCGGTCGATCTCGCTCAGGTCAGCCCACGCCTGGAGGCGTTCAAGCTCGGGATGGATCGCTACCGCGTGGCGCCGCCCCCGGCGACGCTGATGACCACCACGGATCTCGCTCGATTCGTCGAGGGGCGTCTGAATCTGCTGCTCCGAAACGCGCTGCAAGGCGGGGCGCTCGTGTTCCTCACGCTGATCCTCTTGCTCAACTGGCGGATCTCCTTCTGGGTGGCGATGGGGCTGATCGTGAGTATGTTCGGCACGCTCGCCGTCATGGCGTGGATGGACCTCTCGCTCAACTTCCTCACGATGTTCGGGCTCATCATCGTCATCGGCATCCTGGTCGACGACGCGATCGTGGTCGCCGAGAACATCATGTCCAAGCACGAACAAGGGGATCCGGCGGTTGTCGCGTCGGTGCGGGGCGCCGACCAGGTCGCGTGGCCCGTCGTCTCGACGGTGCTCACCACGATCTGCGCGTTCCTCCCGCTGGCGCTGATGAACGGGCAGATGGGCGATTTCATGGGCGTGCTCCCGATCGTCGTCGGCTGCGCGCTCGGGGTCTCGCTGATCGAATCCCTGTTCATCCTCCCGGCGCACATGGCCCAGAGCCTCCGCGGGATGGAGAACCGGGCGCACAAGAAACACTGGTGGCTCGCCCGGGTGGAAGAACGCTACGACGCTTGGCGCGATCGGATGATCAACGGACGCATCATCCCCGCGTACGCGAGGGTGCTCGACCTCTCGATGCGTTTCCGCTATGTCGCGATGGCGCTCGTGACCGGGTTGTTCATCGTCTCCGTGGGGATGGTTATCAGCGGGAAGCTGGAGTTTATTTTCTTCGAGACGGACGACGCGGAGACTGTGAATATCTCGATCGTCATGCCCATCGGCACGCCCACCGAGCGGACGGACGATGTGGTCCGGCGGTTCGAGCTCGCGGCGATGGAGCAGCCCGAGGTCGATTCCACCTTCGCGATGAGCGGGGCGGTCTCGGATCTCATGGGTGAGGGCGGCGGCGCAGCGTCCTCGCACCTGGGGCAGGTCATCCTCGAACTCCAGCCCGCCGAGACACGCGAACGCACAAGCAACGATGTGATGGATTCCATCCGCGCCATCGTCGGCCCGGTGAACGATGCCAAGAGCATCCGCATGGAAGGGGTCTCGGGCGGCCCGTCCGGCCCGGCGCTGACATTCACCGTCGTGGGGGATTCGACCCAGCAGATCGACGAAGCGGTTACACGGATCAAGGCCAAGCTCGGTGAATATGCGGGTGTGTACGGCATCGCCGATGACGCTGACCGCGGGCAGCGTGAGATCCGTTTTACCCTCCGCGATGGTGCCGCGGAGCTCGGGTTTACCCGCGCGGACCTCGGGCGACAGATCCAGGGTGCGGTCTTCGGGCTCGAGGCGTTCACCTACGCGGGCGACCGCGAGGATGTCGATGTTCGTGTGATGATGCCCGACCGGGTGCGCAAATCGCTCGCGGGGCTCGAGCAGATGTATGTGTTCACACCGAGCGGCACCCCGGTCCCGCTCGGGGAGGTTGCCCAGATTCAGGAAGCGCAGGCGTTCGCAACAATCCGCAGGCTCGATCGGCAGCGACAGATCACCGTCCAGGCGGATGTCCACCGCGGGATCGCGAACCCCGAGACGCTCGCGGCGGAAGTCACGCCGGTGCTGAAATCGCTCATCAGCGATCTGCACGGCGTGCGCCTCGTGCAGCGCGGACGCCAGAAGGACACCGCGGAGTCGCTCGGATCACTGCCCATCGGGATGGCCGTCGCGTCCGGATTGATCTATGTCATCCTCGCATGGCTGTTCGGGAGTTTCACACAGCCGCTCGTCGTGATGACGGCGATCCCGTTCGCCGTGATTGGGATGGTCTGGGGTCATCTCGTCATGGGCTACTCGCTGACATTCCTCTCGCTGATCGGGTTCGTGGCGCTCGCGGGGATCGTGGTCAACGACTCACTGATCTTCATGGAGTTCTTCAACGAGCGCCGACGCGAGGGGATGACGGTCTACGAAGCGGGATACAGCGCGGGCAAGGCCCGCTTCCGCGCGATTCTGCTGACCACGATCACGACCGTGCTCGGGCTGATGCCGCTGATGCTCGAGCAGAGCTTCCAGGCCAAGTTCCTGATCCCGATGGCGATCACGATCAGCTGCGGGCTCCTGAGCGCAACAGGGATCATCCTGCTCGTCCTCCCGAGTCTGCTGATGATCCTCGACGACATCACCCTCGTCGCACGGAGCATCTGGCACGGTCGGCTCGGGCTCGAGCGCAGGAGCGCCGTTCCGGATCCGGATCTCGAGCTGCTGCAGCAGGACCAATGACCAGCCCGTGCCGGGCTACTCGGTGAGATCGATGTATCCGCGCGCGTTGCCGCGGAAGAGCTGCACGCGCGTTCTGGACTGCGCAGGGTTCGCGGTGAGGTAATCCGCGAGGGCCTCGGGGTCCTCGAAGGTCCGGTCATCGACCTCGTAGATGAAGTCACCCACACGGAACCCCGCGTCGTCGGCTGCCGAGCCACGCTTGACATCGACGACGACGAACCCGGGGACGGTCGATTGACGACGGCGTGCTGTGGTGAGGACGATGTCGTCGGCGCGGATCGAGAGCCCGAGGTCATCGATTCTGATCGCGTTGAGCGCGATCAGGCGCTGCTCGTCGCGGTCGGCGACGACGGCCCGTGTGCTGCGGTGCTCGGTGCCCCGGATGTACTCGATCTCGACGGGCGTGCCGGGCTTCGCGAGCATGATCGCGTTGGCAAGCCGGACGATGTTCTCGGTTGTGCGTCCCCCGAGCGAAACAATGATGTCGCCCTTCTCAAGTCCGGCTCTTTGCGCGGGCCCGTCGTCGCGTGCCTCGGCGATAATCACGCCGCCCTCGATATCCAGCGCGTGCGCCTCGACCGGGTCGAGGCGCTGCATTTCAACCCCCAGCCAGCCGCGGTTGACCTGCCCGGTCTCGATGATCGAGTGCATCACCGCCTGGGCGATGTCCGCGGGGATGGTGAACCCCAGCCCGTTGTTCCCACCCGAGCTCGACGCGATCGCGGTGTTAATCCCCACAACACGCCCGTGCAGATCGACCAGCGGCCCGCCCGAGTTGCCCGGGTTGATCGCGGCGTCGGTCTGGATGTACTCTTGGAACGCGCCGACGCGTGGCTCGCCGCTGGCGCTCTGGGGATCGAAGCTCCCTCGTCCCTTGGCGCTCACAATGCCCGCGGTGACGGTCTGCTGGAACCCGAAGGGCGAGCCGACGGCGAGGACCCATTGCCCGACCTTGACCGCCTCGGAATCGGCGAACCGGGCGGCGGTGATGTCCTCGGCGTCGATCTTGAGCACCGCGAGATCCGATTCGGGGAAAGTCCCGACGAGTTCGGCGGGTACCTCACGGTTGTCTGCAAGTCGTACGGTCAGGGTCTGCCCGCTCTCGACCACATGGTTGTTGGTGAGGATGTACCCGCGATCGTCGACGATCACGCCCGAGCCGACCCCGGTCTGCTGCTGGAACCCACGCCGGTTGCGGGCGCTCGTGATGATGTGGACAACGGAAGGCTCGATGGTCTCCGCGGCGTGCTCGAACGCGGCAGAGAGGTCGAACGCCATCGCGATCGCTTCGGACTGGTGGGGGGTCGGCTCGGTGTCCGCCGCGTGCGCCGGGGCGCCGGCGAGGGCGACCAGCAGGGCAGCGGAGAAGAATCGATGGGCGAGCGTCTTTGTGCGCATAAGAAGAGACCTCCGGGGGCCCGGACGGAACAGTTCGCCGGTGCCGAATGGGTTAATGGGCAACGGGGCGTGCGTATTCCGCCCAGCTGCTGCTCGTCTCGGTGACGCGGACCCGTTCGAGCGTCAGGTGTGCCGGCAGCGCGTAGCTATTGCCCGCGTCGTCGGCGTAGCGATCGCCCGCACGGATCCGGGATTCCACAAACTCAAAGATGCGCCGGGCGAGCACCTCCGTCGTCGGATCCTCGCTTTCCAGAACGATCAGGCGGTCCTTGTATTGCTCGCTGAGCTGGTCCAGGATCGCGTCATCGGAGTTGACCATCATCGCGTGGTCGTACTGGTCGAGGTGGTCTTCCACGGCGAGCTTCAGGGCCTTGAAATCGCAGACCATGTCCGACTCGTCGAGCATGGGCGAGGAGATGACCAGATCGACCCGTCGGGAGTGCCCGTGGGGGAGCCGACAACGCCCGGGGTGCTTGGAGAGCATGTGCCCGGACTCGATCTCGAACGATTTGCAGACGCGGTAGATCATGGTGGGGATTCTAGGTCCCCCGGGTGTCGCCGAAGAGCTGGATGTGCAGCCGGGGGCAGTAGCTCCATCCGCGGTTCAGGCAGGTCCTGACGATCCAGTCGATCCGGTCCCGTGTGGGCGTCGTGACCCCCTCGGGCATCAGCATCACATCGCCGGGAGAAAACCCGCGGAGGTTGTCCAGCAGCGATTCGATCTCCGGCAGATCGGTCGGGGACTGCACGACGAACTTGAGCTGACGATCCCGCGTGGACGCGATGAGCTCGTTCAGTGACGCGATACGCAATCGGCGTTCTTCGTGGCGCTTTGCCCACACGCCATCCGGATCGCGGGGGTCGTTGATCGGCGTGGAGTTGCTGAGCTTGGGTGAGATGCTCATCAGATGGCACAGGACGCCCGGGAGCGTGACGCTGCCGGCGGTCTCGATTGTGATGTGAAAATTATGATCGGCGAGTCTCCGCGAGAGCGGGACCAGTTCCTTGAAGATCATGGGCTCGCCGCCCGTGAGCACGGCGTGCTTCGTTCCCGACGCGACCGCTTCTTCAACAAGCTCGTCGATCGTGCGCACGGTCTTTTCGGGATTCCAGCTCGCGTACGGCGTGTCGCACCAGGTGCAGCGGAGATTGCAGCCGCTGAGACGGCAGAACCAGCTCGGCACGCCGGTCAGTTTCCCCTCGCCCTGCAGCGAGGTAAAGGTCTCCGAGATGGGGAGCGTGATCGTCATGCGTACCGGGTCGGATCGGGGATGCCCGCCTGCTCGAACCCGTTGCGCCGCAGCACGCACGAATCGCATCGTCCGCACGCGAGTCCTTCGGCGCTCGGGTCGTAGCACGAGTGGGTGAGGGCGTAATCGACACCGAGCTCGGTGCCGATTGTGATGATCTGTGCTTTGGTCATCTCCATCAGAGGCGTGTGGATGCGGATGGCGTTGCCGTCGACGCCGAGCTTCGTTGCGAGGTTCGCGGTGTGCGTGAACGACTCGATAAACGCGGGCCGGCAGTCCGGGTATCCCGAGTAATCGATCGCGTTGACGCCGATGAAGATATCCGTTGCCGACAGCGACTCCGCGTAGGCGAGCGCAACGGAGAGGAACACGAGATTCCGTGCGGGGACATAGGTTGCCGGGATCTCGGTCATCTCGGTTTCATTACGGTCCTTGGGGACGGCGATGTTGTCTGTCAACGCCGAGCCCGCGAAAGCGGTTGCGTCGAGCGAGAATACGCGGTGCGATGCGGCGCCGAGTGTGCTCGCGACGCGTTTGCAGGCCTCGAGCTCGTGGCGATGCCGTTGCCCGTAATCGAACGCGAGCGCGTGGCACGAATAGCCCCGGTCCCGGGCGATCGCGAGGACGGTGGCGCTGTCGAGCCCGCCGGACAGCAGGACGATCGCGGGCTTGGATGGGTCGGCGGATGGTTGCACGCCCAACAATAGATCAGCGATTTCCGTGATTTGCAACTTCCGCGGGTTTGAAGTGTTTGATACACTCTGGTATGCCGATGTCGCTGCTCAACGCGACGGTGCTGTGTGTCCGCCCGATCGGAGTGACCTCCGACTTCTGCCCGGTGTGCCGGTGCGAGCGCCGTTTCCGACTCGCCCAGGCGGAGCATCGGCGGTACACCCTCTGCATCAATCAGGGGCGTCAGGGGCAGCCGCACCACGAGCTGACCTGTCTCGTCTGCGCCTGCAAGGTCGAACGCCCCGCCGAGGAACGCCCGATCGAGATCCTCCCGGATCCCAAGAGCTGCGGCACCCACGAGCCCGAATCACTGCCGGTTGTGCGGGCGCGAATCAACGACTGTATCGCGATGGAGGAGGCGCTCGCGTCGGGCAGGCTCAAGGGCGAGGACCGCGAGGAGATGATCCGCCACACGCTGTGGTGCTTCGCGCGGATCTACGACGAGGAGCCGACCGAGCGCATCAAGCCGGCGTACAAGCTGCTGGTCCTGTTGGTCGCCATCGCGGTGGGGGTGCTGGGCTACTGGGCGTGGCGTTCGACCGATCACTGGTGGCCGCTCGCCGGTGCAGTGGTCGCGATCGTGCTGCTCGCGCTGGCGCACATCTATTGGGTAACGACCCATTCTCCACGCAAGCGTGTGCGGACCTGGCTGGCGCAGTCGCTCTTGCCGCTGAATCCGACCCGCGAGGAGATCCGCCGCGCGCGAGCGGAGATGCAGGGCAAACGCGTGAACGCGGGGTTCCGCATCCGCTCGGAGAAGGTGCTGGCGAAGATCGAGAAGCTGAAGGCCGGCTCCTAAGCGTTATCAATCTTCCGCAGCACGCCCGCGTTGAAACTCCGCCCCTCGACACGGACCTTCCGCTCGAAGTTCGTGCCGACGAGCTCGCCCTCGCCGGCGGACTCGGGCTTGTCGAACCCGACCAGCTCGTACGGCTTCGTCTCGCGCGAATCGAGGAACGCGGCGATTCGCGCGGGCGGGACGGGGATCTTTGGGCGTGCAACTTCCAGCGGCTTGGCATCCGGATCACTCGCCCAGTGGTCGAAGTGGGCCAGGTCCCACGCCCAGAGATCGTCGTGGTCGGTCACGACGCGGAGCTCTCCCCCCGGCTTGAGACAGCGCCAGATGTCGAACAGCGTCTGGTGCTGGATCACGCGTTTCTTGTGGTGCTTGGTCTTCGGCCACGGATCCGAAAAATACAGGTGCAGCACATCGATGATCCCGTCAGGGCAGCGCCACTGGAGGAACTGGGCCGCGTCGCTGTTGAGCACGCGGACATTGGTGTGCGTGCCCGCGTTCTCGCGGCGCCTCCGGATGCGGTCGGCGGTGTAGGCCGCGAACTCGCCCGCCCATTCGATCCCGAGGAAGTTCGTGTCCGGCTGCAGCTCCGCCTGCTGGACGAGGAACGCGCCCTTGCCGGACCCGATCTCCAGCTCGAAGCGGTTGGAGGGGTTCGCAAACCAGCTCCGCGGGTCGAGCCGACCCGATTCCGGGTCGTCCATGATCGTGTCGGGGAGGGGGGGGAGCTCGGTGTGATCGATCGCGACCACGCCGGGCGCGGGGTCGAGCGGGTTACCATGGCCGAGTCCGAAAGACATAGGGCGACAGTCTATGCCTACGGTTGATGGATGACCCAGACCCCACCGACCGAAGGCGTGTATCAGCTCCGCGTGCGATATGTCGAGTGCGACCCGATGGGCGTCGCGCACCATTCGAGCTACCTGCCCTGGATGGAGATCGGGCGGACGGAGCTGCTGCGAGCGGTCGGCGCGAGCTACGCCGAACTCGAATCCGCCGGCGTGTTCCTCGTGATCACGAAGTGTGCGCTCAAGTACCGTCGTCCGATCAAGTACGACGATCTGGTCGAGATCCGCACAAAGGTGGACAACGCGAGCAAGGTGAAGCTGAATCATTCCTACGAGATCGTGCTGGTCCAGCGGTTGGGTGAGACGGGCGAGCAGGTCTGTGCCGTCGGAGAGACGGAACTTGCGTGTGTGGGGAGCGATGGGAAGATTCAGATTCTGCCGGAGTGGTTGCGGGGCTGATTACATCAATCCCTCGATCGCTCGCGAAACATTGCGCACCACAATGAGTTCCATGCCTTCGATCTTGGGTTGTTTGTGGTGCTTCCCGAGGTCCGGGACGATCGCGTGCGTGTAGCCCAGTCGCGCCGATTCGCGGAGGCGTTGCTCGAGCTGCCCGACCGGGCGGAGTTCACCGCCCAGCCCGATCTCACCCAGAGCGACGGTTGTGGGGGGGAGGGATCGTTTGTAGTGCGCCCCCGCGATCGCGAGCGTGAGGGCGAGATCGCTCGCGGGCTCGATGATCCGGAGCCCGCCGACGGCCGACGCGAAGACATCGCGATCCGCCAGGCGCAGCCCGCCGTGCTGCTCGAGGACGGCGATCAGCATCGCGAGCCGGTTGGAATCGAGCCCGGATGATTTTCGTTTCGCGCTGCCGACGAAACCGGTCGCGGTGAGCGCCTGGAGCTCGACGCACACGCAGCGCGATCCGTGCATCGCCGGACACACCACCGCGCCGGGGCGGTGCTCGTCGCCCGAATGCATCGCGGCGACCGACATCCCGCCGGGCAGTTCCTGCAGCCCCTTCCCGGTCATCTCGAAGATCCCGAGCTCGAGCGTTGTCCCGAACCGGTTTTTGATCGCGCGCACGATCCGGGCGCTGTGGTACCGATCGCCCTCGAAGTACAAGACCGCGTCGACGAGGTGTTCAAGCAGACGCGGGCCGGCGAGTGTGCCTTCTTTCGTGACATGACCCACAAGCACGATCGCGATCCCGGTCGCTTTCGCGAGATACACGAGCTCACTGCAGCATCGGCGGAGCTGCGTAACGGACCCTGGTGCCGCGTCGAGATCTGCTTTGTAGATCATCTGGATCGAGTCGATCACGATCACATCAGGCTTCGTCTTGCGGACCTGCTCGATGATGCGTGCGAGGTTGGTGTCCGCGAGCACCAGAAGCCCGTCGGATTCCGCGACGCCCAGCCGCTCGGCGCGGAGCTGGATCTGCTCGGCGGATTCCTCGCTGGAGACATAGAGCACCTTGCTCGTCCAGTCCGCCTTCCCGGCGTCCATGCTCACCGGCGATGCCCACGCGCCCGCGGCCTGCAGCAGAAGGGTTGATTTCCCGATCCCCGGTTCGCCGCCGACGAGCACGACGGACCCGGGGACGAGCCCGTGGACGGCATCGCCGGTGGTGCCACCGAGCACGCGGTCCAGCTCGTTGATGCCGGAGGGCAACCGGTGCGTCGGCGTCGCGTTGTGCACGACCTCCGTGATCGGGATCGCGCTGGGCGCGGAACCCGCGTTCTTCGATTCCACCCACGACGCGCCGCGATGGGGGTCCTTGGTCATGGAGGTGTCCAGACGCGATTCTTCGAGCGTGTCCCAATGGTTGCAGTCCGGGCACTTGCCCATCCAGCGGGAGTGGGTCGAGCCGCAGGCGGTGCAGGTGTAGATGGTGCGGGCTTTGGGCATGAGGAAAGAATAGCAGGGCAGTGATCTGTTTGGAATATGGAAGGGCGAGAATCTGGGCTCTTCCGTCTGCGTACCTATGATACAGATTCCAGGACGGACCCGGATGCCCAAGAAGAAGACCACGCCCAGTTCGGATCAGCCCGCTCAGCAGCGCCCGAAGAAGCGCTGGCGTCGTCGGCTGCTGTGGACGATCGCGCTGCTGCCCGTGCTCGCGTTCGTGGCGGTCCTCGTCATCGGGCAGACGCCGGTCATGGAGATGATCGTCGAGCCGATCGTTTCCAAGCAGACCGGGCTGGATGTCAGCGCCCGCTCGATCCGATTGCACCCCAACGGTCGGATCGTGGTGCTCGACGCGGTCGCGACCGCACCGAGTGTGGATGGCGACGCGGCGCGCGTCCTGACGGTCCAGCGTGCGGATGTCTCGGTGGACTGGTGGGCGACGATCACCGGCACGCCGACACTCACGAGCGTCAAGCTCGTCGACCCGGAGATCCGCATCAGCCAATCCAACGAAACGGGGAAGCTCAATATCGCGGACATGAACTTCGGTAGCGGCGGGGGTGGTGAGGCGCCGATGCCCGCGGTCCGTGTTGTCGACGGCATCGTCGAGATCGGCGAGCATGACGCGGGCGGGTTCTCCTCTCTCAAGCGGATGCGGGTCTCCGGACAGACGACCAGACCGGACAGCAAGGGGGAGTCGACCTTCAGCTTTGTTGCGCTCCCCGTCGAGCCGGGGCTTTCCGCGCCGGGCTCCGTGAGCAAGGGCACGCTGTCGCTCACGGGGACCGTTTCCGAGGATGGCGTGAAGGCAACACTCGAAGGGTTCAAGCTGGAGGACTGGCCCGCGTCGATCGTCCCGACGCGATCGCGTGCGATCTACGAACGACTCGCCTTGGTCGGCGAGCTCGCTTCGACGCGTTTCTCGCTCGCCAAGAGCGGCGACCTCGCGGTTGTGATGACACTCGATGGCGTGGACCTCAACCTCCCGTTCGATGCCGAGTATTCGCTCACCGGGTCCGGCGAGCTCCTGCGGATGCGCGATACACGCGGGACGATCCGCTTCGGCACCGCGGGCGTGCGGGCGGAACTCGCCGGACTGGTTGATGAGCTCCGCTACGATGTCGGGCTCGAATACAACGGGCTGAGCGCCGACAGCCCGTTTATCTGCACGGTCCGCACGGACTTCCGGCTGACGGACGATTTCCGTCCGCGCCAGTTCCTGCCGACGAGCGTTACAGAAAAACTCGATCGTTTCGAGGGGCTCGCGATGGATGTCGGTGCGTCGATCCGCATCGAGCGGACAAAGGCGGACCCGAAGCTGGATATCTCGGGCGTCGCGACGATCGCTGATGGCACCGCTCGCTACAAAAAGTTCCCCTACCCGTTCCACGACCTCCGGGGGGCCATCCGATTTGATTCTTCCCAGATTGTTGTTGAGGGCATCCACGGGAAGGGCCCGACCGGGGCGGGGCTGCTGGCCGGGGGGCGTTTTGCGCCGCTCGGGGAGCTGTCACAGGTCGTGCTGAACCTCGATGTCACCGGGCTGACGATCGACGACGCGCTCAAAGACGCGATGAGCAACGGGCAACGCGAGCTTGTGGAGGCGCTCTTCAGCGAAACGAAGTACAGCGCGCTGCTCGCCGAGGGGCTGGTGCTCACGCCGGAGGACCAGCGGGAGCTGCTCGAGCGCAGGCGTTCGCTCACAGGCAGGCTTGATCTTGCTTCGGGTGACGACCGTCGGGCGCTCGCGCAGGAGCTCGCGTCGGTCGAGGAACTGCTCAGGACCCCGGTGTTTGATTTCGGCGGCTCCGCGGATGTCGCCGTCGTGCTCCGTCGTCACCCGGAGCGTCCCGAGGACAACCGCTGGACGCAGGACACGACGGTGAGCCTCGCGAACGCCGGGCTTGTGCCGAAGCATTTCCCGCTCCCGATTATTGCCCGCGATATCCAGATCCTCATCGATGACGAGCATGTCGGGTTGACGGGCGGACGCTACGACGGGATCAGCGGCGGTTGGGCCGAGGTCGATGTTCAGCTGGATCTGGCGCAGAAGGACGCGATCACCAAGCCGTTGCCGATGGTGGATATCCGTGTGCGTGAGATCCCGATCGACCAGCGTCTGGTCGCCGCGATCCCCGGGTATCGCGATGAGCAGTCGGACGATCCCGACGCGGTGACGCTTCGGAGGATCCTGGACCGGATGCGTCTGAGCGGGACGGTCGAGTGTGATGCGACCATCGGACCGCGCTCGCCCGGTCGGCTCGGTTATGACATCGAGGCGACGATCCGCGAGGGAACGGCGCGACCGATGCCGATGCGCGAGCTGCTCAGCGATCCCGCGTCGCTCACGATCGATCCGCTCGCGATGGGCAATGTCCTCGGGATGGTCTATCTCACGGAGCGTCTGATCGTTGTCGATCTCGACGGAGATCTTTACGCGCCCGATCAGCCGCTCGCGCCGACACCGATCCATGTGCTCACCCAGCTTACGCTCCCCGAGTCCGTGGGGATGGGCAGCATCGACCGCAGCGGGGGGCTGCTCCCGATCGATTATGGCCCGCCCGCCCCTGGCCCGGAGCTCTATGTCCGCGCCCGCGCCGACGGGCTGGATCTCGCGATGCCGCTCGAGCACGCGGTGTCCGTGGTCTCCCCGGCCGTCGCCCGGTCCCTGGGCGGATGGCGCAGCCGGACGAACCCCGATGGTGTGCTCGGGGTACAGGCAACTCTCGAAGGGTTTGTCGGCGGCGCGATTGAGACGGATCTCGCGATCGACCGAGTCGACAATGTCGCACTTGATCTCGGCGGGCAGCGTTACCGCACAGGCGCGTCCGTCGGGCGTGCGACCGTAACGCTCGGGGATCTGCCGAGGATCCGGGTCGATGGATTCCGCGTCCCGCTCACGATCGACGGCAAGGACGGCGGGGAGCTGACTGCGAGCGGGGACCTCTCGCTCGCGCGCGGGCAACGCGCCTACCAGCCGATGGACGGCGAGTTCCTCCAGATCGAATACGAGCGGGGTCGATTCGGTTCCGCGCTCGTTCAGGCGATCGCTGGTCGTTCGAAGGACGGCGGCGGGAGCGATGTGCTGAAAGACTATAATCTCGACGGGCTCTTCGACCTCTCGGTGCTCGTGACCCCGCGAGCGGCACGATCGATCGCGAATGCCGCCGATGGAGTGGTTGTCGCGCCCCCGGTCCAGCTCGACGGGCAGCTCAGTCCAAAGTCACTCTCGCTGAGCTCCAACGGGCGGGATCTCGCGTTCGATCGAGTTGAAGGCGCCATCCTGTTTGAAGGCACGCAGGGCTCGATCAATCAGATCAGCGCAGCCGGCGATGGGTACGGGCTCGGCATCGACGGGCAGTGGGCGATGGACGATTCGGGCTTCGGGGTGGATCTCACGATCGACACCGAGGGCGGGATTATCGACAGCCCGCTGCGTGCGGTGCTGCCCCGTGTGCTCGACGGGGTGATGACGAGCCTCGAGCTCGGTGCCAGTGCACCGATCGATGTCCACGGGCTCTCGCTCTCCGCCCAGCGGATCGGGAGCGAATCGATGGCGTTCCGGGTGAACGGACGCGCGGATGTTCTCGGCGGTCGTGCGACGATCGGGATGCCCATCACGCAGCTCGACGGCTCGATCGACTTTGTCGCAGCCGGTGATTCCGGGCGCGTCGGGTACGAGATCGGGCTGCTCGCGGATCGTCTCCGGGCGGGATCGATCCGTCTCCATGATGGGCATATGAACATTGTCGGCGACGCGTCGAGTCCCGGGGTTGTGCTCGTCCCGGAGATCGATGCCGCCATGCACGGCGGACGCATCGCGGGCAGCGCCCAGGTCCGTCCGACGGAGGACGGGCGATCCCGGTTCTGGGCAGAGGTGCACGGATCGGGTGTACAGGCGGCGCCGGTCTTCGATGATCTCCTGCTCCCGCCGGGCGGGCTCGAGGGTCCGCCGATGCCCGGGCAGGACAGCGTTCGGTCCGCGTGGGATGTTGATTCCGACTATTCGCGTGGCGTGATGATCGCGGACCTCTCGATGTCCGGGATCGTCGGCGACCCCGAGGACCGCGCCGGACGCGGGCTCGTGCAGATCTCGGGCGGGTCGGTCGTGGCGCTGCCCGGGATCCTGAATCTCATCGAGGCGAGCAACCTGAGCCTCCCGGTCGGCTCCAGACTCCAGGACGCCGAGGCGGAGTTCTATATCGACGGCAACACGCTCGCGTTTGAACGCATCAGCGCGATGTCAAAGTCCATCGAGATCCTCGGATACGGCACCATGGACTGGCTCACACGCGGCGTCGATCTCCGCTTCCGCTCGCGTTCGCTCAAGCGGATCCCGATCCTCAGCTCCGTGCTCGAGGGTGTCCGTGACGAGCTGATTACCACCAAGATGACGGGCACGCCGGGGGACCTGTCCTACAGTGTGGAGCAGTTCGGGGCGACCAAGCGGGTGATCAACGCCCTGCTCGGGCGTCCCGAGACCGACCATCAGCGCCGACTCCGTGAAGTCGAGCAAAGCGTTGATGCGTCACGCAACGAAGCCAAGAACCCCGCCCCGACGATCGTGCACAAGCCCGTGCCGATGGACGGGCGGTGGGGTGAGTGGGCGGACCCCAAGCCGCCCAAGAAGGAATAGGACGAACCATGGACAAAGACCACCACCGGGTCGAGCTCGACCCGCCCGCGACGACGCACCCCAAGACCGAGTCCGCCGCGCCGCCCGAGGCGCCCGAGCAGCGTCGCGCCGACGACGGCGAGGTGCAGGACCGCCTGGCGGACCTGCTGGAGATGGTCGCGCCCGGCGCCGACGAGTACGACGCCAAGCTCGTGCGCGAACTCATCACCGCGTCGCT
>JAGQOC010000263.1 GCA_020427745.1 Phycisphaerales bacterium
TCCTCCCGGGATCGGTTTGCCGCTGAGTTCGAGGTATTCCTGCTCGATGAGCAGCCCGCTGAGGTATTCGTACCGCTTGTCCAGATCCCTGATCTGCAGACGCAGATCGCGGAGCAGCTCCTGCTGCTCAGCATACTGCTTGGCGACGCTCTGCAGATCCGCGGCATTCTCCTGCTGACGCATGGAGTTTGCGACCACAACTTCCTTGTCGTGCGCGACCCGAAGCTCGTTGCGGACGCGTTCCAGCTCCTCGTCGATCCTGCGGATCCGGTCTCGATGCTCTACAAGCTTTGCCGTCCTTGCTTCCATGTAGACATGCATGAGCTGGGTCACCATCTTCTCCGCTTCGATCTGGATATCCGGATCGCCATAGATCACCAGCGAAGACGCGACCTTACGCACGATGGTAATACCATCGCTTCTTCCTTGGGAAAGCAACTCGTCGACGGTGTCGAAAACCTCGTGAGCCGTCGCCTCATCGGCCCAGTCGATGGAGTACACCATCGTCACAGCGTGGTAGCGGGCATATCCATCCTCGCTCAAGACGACGATCCGGTTGCCGTCCACCAGTAACCGGTACCCGAACTGCATCGCGTATTGGCTTTCCAATGTGCCTAGAGCGAGGTCCAGATTGTACTTGCCCATCAGATCCGCCGCGCTGAGCGAAGAATCACGAATAAACTCGGGAGTCTGGCTGAAATCCACGCTCATGCCGTACCGGTCCGCGACCTGAGTAACCGCGTCGAACAGTGACACACTCTCGAGATTGAATCCCTCGATACGAGCGGGATCGACGGACTTCTCCGGCTCGGTATCGACCGCACCGACCACCGGTACCTGCGGCGCGGAGGTGTTTCCTGTCGAGGTCATCAGCGAGAACCCGCCTATAGACATTCCGGCGATGGCGGCTGTAATGAGTACACTCTGCATAATTCGTCTCCTTTGTGTAGGCTGTGTATGGGCATTGGTCACGACCTTCGCGAGCTCGGCGGTCTCCCCCAGCTCGCTCACGGCCTTTCGGATCGCGTCGGGCTCGTCGAGCCCGGTGATGAGCAGGTCATCCACCCGCGATCGGAGGTGGTCCTCAAGCTCGTCACGCACCTGAACGCGCTGGTGCGCCGGGAGCGCGAGCATCGAGGTCAGGACATCGAGCCAGGCGCTGATCGAATCACGCGTTGAGGGCTCGACGATGAGTTTGTTCTTCGGGCGGGTCTTCATGGCATCCCCACCCCGCCGGCGAGGGCATCGGGCGCGAAGGCGCTGAGGATCTTGACCACCCGGCGCTGGGTCTCGATGTGCTGAGCGAGGCGTTTGGTCCCCTTGGTGCTCAGGGTATACCACTTGCGTTTACGCCCGGAAGAGTCCGGGTCCGCGCCCTGGGCCTTGATCTCTTCCCAAGAGGTCGTCACCAGCCCCTGCTTCTCGAGCTTGGTCAGCAGCGGATACATCGCGGACGCCGAGAGTTTGAAGGCTCCCTCGGAACGGGCGGCGATCTCCTTGGAGATCGCGTATCCGTACGATGGGCCCTCGGCGAGCACGGAGAGGACAACAAACTCGGAATGGTCTTGCTTGAGATGCAGCATCATGCCTCCTTCCTGCTCCAGCATACGGCATTCAGATATATCAGGTTTCGATATATCAACAATATTGTCAAAAAAAATCTCTCACCCACTCCGAGGAGCGGGAATACCGCATTATATTTTCTTGTTTAGGAAATCGAGAAATCATGAGCACAGACCTCACCACCATCTCGCACGCCCTCGCCGACCCCCAGCGTGTTCGGCTACTCGCGGCTTGCCTGGACCGCGAACGCTGCGTGTGCCAGCTCGTCGAGCTGATCGACCTGAGCAACGCGTCGATCTCCAAGCACCTTGCAGTCCTACGGAACGCCGGGCTGCTTGTGTCGCGCAAGGACGGGCGTTGGGTGCACTACCGGACGCCGGACGAGCCGAGCGTGATTGTGCACGACGCGCTCGTGTTCTTCCGCAAGCACGCGATGCGTTCGCCTCAGATCCTCGCCGACCAGCAGACCCTCAAGCAGATCGACGCGATCGAGCCCAGCGAGCTCGCACGGATGCAGCGCGAGGGCTGCTGCACGATCCCAACACAGACCATCACCCCCACCATCAACGGAGACCAAACATGAACACCAACGACGACATCCGCGAGCGGATCCGCTCGGACTACGCGAGTATCGCCACCTCCAGCACCGTCACCCGTGACCAGCTCACCGGCGACGCCCAGGCGACGGGGAGTTGCTGCTGCGCCGGCGCGTGCGGCGTGACGGAATCCATCGACGCCGCGGAGCTTGCCCAAAGGATCGGGTATACCAAGGAAGAGCTCGAATCGCTCCCCGCGGACGCGAACATGGGGCTCTCGTGCGGGAACCCAACGGTGATCGCGGCGCTCAAGCAAGGCGAGACAATCCTCGATCTCGGGTCGGGCGGCGGGTTCGATATCTTCCTCGCCGGGCCCAAGGTCGGCGGATCCGGCAGAGCGATCGGCGTGGACATGACCAGCGAGATGGTCCGCAAGGCCCGCGCGAACATCGGGCACTACCAGAAGACCACCGGGCTGGACAATGTCGAGTTCCGGCTCGGCG
>JAGQOC010000063.1:0-264 GCA_020427745.1 Phycisphaerales bacterium
GGGCCCGCCAGTCCGGGGCCTTGGAGGTCGTGGGCACCGATATCCGGGCGTACACCACCAGCAAGCACGGGAAAACCGACGATCGCCCATTCGGGGGCGGCCCGGGCATGGTCATGAGCTGCCAGCCCGTCTGGGATGCGGTGATGGCGGTCGAGGCGATGGACCCACGCCCCGCCAAGCGGGTACTGCTCACCCCGCAGGGCGTGCCGCTGACGCAGGAGCTGGTCGAACGGCTCGCCGCCGAGCCCCGGCTGCTGATGATCG
>JAGQOC010000063.1:329-1725 GCA_020427745.1 Phycisphaerales bacterium
TCAGCGGCGGCGAACTCGCGGCGATAGTCCTCATCGATGCGATCACTAGGCTCCTGCCCGGTGTGCTCGGGCACGACGACTCCGCGAGCGAGGACAGCTTCTCGAGCCCCAACACCACCAACCCGAACGGCAACCCGATCTCGCCCAAGACCCTCCGTTCGCTCGGTATCCCCGAGAACGCGAAGCTGCTTGACTGCCCCCATTACACCCGCCCGCGGTACTGGGAGGGAATGGAGGTGCCGGAGGTTCTGTGCTCAGGCGATCACGAGGCGGTCGCAAAATGGCGGCTTGAGCAACGGCTGATGCGAACAAAACAGAGACGCCCGGACCTCCTGAAACTTGACAAACCACTCCCAAATGAGGATGATGGTTGTTCCTGATGGCGTGTGTTGCGCCGACCAGAGGGGTTTTTCCAATCCACTCCACAAGAGAGGTGACCAGATGAAGAAGATGATGCTTGTCGGCGCGATGGTGTTCGCGGGGTTCATTGGTGGCTGTGCTTCGACGCAGACCTGCAACAGCAAAGCCGACTGCGACGGCAAGTCCTGCGACATGAAGCAGTGCGATCCCGCCAACTGCGACAAGGCCGACTGCAAAGCCAAGATGTGCCCCGACTGCAAGGACGGCAAAATGTGCGAGGCATGCAAGGCCAAGATGTCCGCGGCTCTCCCCTGCGAGAACTGCAAGCCCGGCGAGCCCTGCTGCGCCAAGTGCGCCGAGAAGATGGCCAAAATGCACGCGGCCTGCCCCGACTGCAAGGACGGCAAGCCCTGCGCCAAGTGCGCCGCCTGATCGATCCGGATCATGCAACAAACAAAGAACCCGCCCGATCGGCGGGTTTTTTCGTGCCCGGACCAGCCCACCCGCTCGGCGTATGATTCCCTTCACCCCGGAGATCGCATGGACCAGCTGCTCATGACACTCGCCGACTGGAAACCCTTCCGCGCGGTCGTTGTGGGTGATTTCATGCTCGACCAGCAGCTCAAGGGCATCGCGAACCGGCTCAGCCCCGATGCGCCGGTGCCAGTGCTCAAGGTGACGGAACAATCGAGCAACCCGGGGGGAGCCGCGAATCTGTGCGCGGACCTCGTCGCCCTGCGGGGGCGGGTAACCGCGTTCGGTGTGGTCGGCAACGACGCGGAAGGGGAACAGCTCCGCGACGGTCTCCGGGAGCGGGGCATCGTGACCGATTGGATCGTCACTGACGAGACCCGCCCCACCACCGTCAAGCGGAACCTGATCGGGCTCGCCCAGGGTCGGCACGCCCAGAAGATGTTCCGGCTGGACTTCGAGTCCAACGAACCGATCAGCACAGAGATCACGGACCAACTGCTCGCTTCGTTCGATGCGCTCCTCGAGGACGCGGACATCGTGTGCATCGAGGACTACAACAAGG
>JAGQOC010000064.1 GCA_020427745.1 Phycisphaerales bacterium
GTGATCCGCAATGAAAAAGCGTTCCCGGGTCCTATCCACGCAGCATCCGGTCCATCAGCGCGGACCAGACGGAGAAGAAGTGGAACGACTCGCCGCTGAGCCGATGGCTGCCCGAGCCGCCCCCGAAGCATGAGCGATAGCGTGCGTCCGCCGGCGGTGAGAACCGATCGAACCCCAGCTCGTAGCGCGCATCGGGGGCGTGGGCTCGGAGATCCGCGATGGGGTCGGATTGTTTGAGGAGCGACGGGCGTGGGTCGCCGTCGCCGATGAGCCCGATGCGTGTGCGTCCGCCGGTGAGCCGGACAAGCCGGGGGACGATCCCCGCGGGCGTATGCTGCTCGATATGCAGATCGAGGACGGGCTGGACGCTCATGTTGCGGTCATATCGGAGCCCGCTCTGTCCTTCGCTCGCGATGACAACCGCGGCTCCGAACCCCGCGACCGCGATGGAGGTCCCGGCACTGTTCGGCTCGTTGCGGACATGGGTTGTCGTTGCGCGGGCCTTGCCGAACACGACCATGCGGAGCTCGGGCGCCTGGAAGGTCCACGCGCCGCCGTCGCGGGTGCGGACGGCGAACGCGCCGAGTTCCTTCTCCGGGAATACCTCGACCGAGCTCGGGTTCTCGGGCTCGGGGTAACGAGCGAACTGGGCGAGGGTCGGCGCGAGCGCGAGGACGCCGAGCTTGTGCAGCACGCGGAGGACTTCCGGCGCGTCCTCGGCATCGATGGACGCGATCACACTCGGGGTGTTCCGGCGGATGCTGAGCTTGGCCTGGTGCGGGTCGAGAGCCGCCGCCATGACGAGTGCCTCGATCTTCTGGTCGTCACTGAATCCTTTGGGCCAGGAGAGGACGCTGAGATAGGCGTGGTTCCGGTGGGACATCGGTGCAAGCCTACCGCATTCTCGGTGTTTGGGCTGATACGATCCGCGTATGAGCACCGAGAATCCCGAGCCGATCGCGTTCCAGCGTTGCATTGACCCAGATTGCGGGCATTCTTTCCCTGTGGAGCACACGCTGCTCTCCTGCCCCGCGTGCGGATCGATGCTTGATATCCGCTACGACTGGGACCGCGCGTTCCCGGTCGAGGATCGCTCGTGGGGGCTGTTCGAGCGGCGTGGATCGAGTTTCTCGCCGAGGGTCGCCGGCGGCGGGGCGGGGGCAACGAACTCCATGCTCGATTTCTCAGGGGTCTGGCGCTTCCGCGAGCTGCTGCCGTTCTGGATGCACGCCGAGGGAAAATCCGGGGACATCGTTACCGTCGGCGAGGGGCGGACGAACCTCCAGCAGGCCGACGGGCTGGCGAAGGAACTCGGGTTCGATCTCGAGAACGGCGGGGGGCTGTTTCTCGAGTATGAAGGGTTCAACCCGTCGGGGTCGTTCAAGGACAACGGGATGACGGCCGCGTTCACCCACGCACGCATGGTCGGCGCCAAGCGCGTCGCGTGCGCATCGACCGGGAACACGAGCGCTTCCTTGGCGATGTACGCCGCGCTCACCGGGATGGACGCGTATGTCTTTATCGGAGAGGGGAAGATCGCGTACGGCAAGCTGAGCCAGGCGCTCGACTACGGCGCGAAGACGCTGCAGGTCGCGGGGGACTTTGATGCGTGCCTTGCGCGTGTGCGCATGATCGCGGAGACGCGCCCGGAGCAGGGTGTGTACCTGATGAACTCGGTGAACCCGTTCCGGCTCGAGGGGCAGAAGACGATCATGCTGCGGATCCTCGAGGGCATGAACTGGGAGGTCCCGGACTGGATCATCGTGCCGGGCGGGAACCTGGGTAACTGCAGCGCGTTCGGCAAGGCGTTCATGGAGCTCAAGCAGCTCGGGATGATCGATCGTGTGCCGAGGCTCGCGGTGATCAACGCGAAGGGGGCGCGGACGCTCGATCGGATCGTCAACGAGCAGGGCGTCACCTGGAACGCCGGTCGGTTCGACAAGGGCAGGGTCCGTGAAGAGTACGAGCGGATGGACCGCGAGAACGAGCAGGCGAGCACGGTCGCCAGCGCGATCGAGATCAATCGTCCGGTGAATCTTCCGAAGGCTCTGCGGGCGCTCGAGTTCATGGACGGCGTGGTCCGCTCGTTCGACGACGAGACCATCGTCGAGCACAAGTCGCTGGTTGGAAAGTACGGGTTCGGGTGCGAGCCCGCGTCGGGGGCTTCGGTCGCCGGGGCGCGGTACCTGTTGCAAGAAGGTGTCATTAGCCCGACGGACCGGGTCGCGTGCGTGCTGACGGGTCATCAGCTCAAGGACCCGGATATTACGGTGGGCTACCACACGGGGCTTCCGACCAAGGCGGCCCAGCACTGGCTCAGCGAGCAGGTGCCCTCGGAGACTACGGGTACGGTGAGCAATCGCCCGATCCGTGTCGCGGACGATCTCGAGGCGATCATTGCGGCGATGGGCTCGTGACCAGGTCCGGATCCCGTGGATCATGCATCCGAAGGAATAGACGAGGGGTATAGATAGGTGGATGAAAAAACCGACCACGGGGCTCTCGCTTCCCCGTGGTCGGCGTTGGTTCCAGCCCGATGGGCTGTCACCCTCCCGAAATCCCGGCGGAGCGGTAAGCCCCGCCGGGGGCGACGACAGGCTGGTTTGGGGACGATGACGATCCAACCTGCCGCCGTTTCATTTGGTGTCGATCGGGGGCGGCCGCTCTGCGGCCCACCCACCCGGCGCCAGACCCAACACAACCGTGCATCTGTGTCTGCAGGTTCGGACCGATCCCGGAGATCTCGGCCCGAGGCTCGGTTGTGTTGTTGATTCCACCCATTGGTCTGACCGCCCCCAATCGACACGGTTCGTTGACTGCGAGGGGATCGCGCACCGACCGCCTTGGCCGTATCTGCTTCCATCCCCACGAAGGGCTGGTTGTGTGCGGGTTCCCCAAGTTTGTTTCCCAGCGGACCGGTCAGTGCCGAATCCGTTGGTGTGCCTCGTCACTTGTCAAGGCGACAATCTCTTCGCAGCGAGGAGTGATGCGGATCCTTGCGGTTCGGAGAAGTATTTCAAGAATTGTCCACTCAAGACAATCAGAAGCGTGACGACAAATGGAAATAGATCTTATTTTAAATCTTCATGTGCCCGTATTCTTCAAAAAACAGAGTTTTTCGCATACCGAGATCAGAACGAAAAGGAGATCGAAAAAAGCGTTCTTTTCGGATGCTGATGATGGAACAGTTCACCGGTGAAGCTCCCGATGGAGCGATAAACAGGAGAGAAATTGTGTGTCGAGAGCGCACGGAACTCTTGGTGAATTTCGGAGCATCGAGTACACTGAGGATGATCCAAAGGAGGACCCTCGGCGGTGAAGTTGTATGGATCCGTCGGGGTGAGGGGAGTGAGAGAGGATGTGCTTCATGGGCGGAAAGAAAGCTGACCGGGTGCTGTCGCGTGGGGTGGTGGGCTCTCCTGCTGTTTGTTTGATTTTTGTAAGCTTGGTGGGCGCTGCGTTCGCGGGGCCTCTGGGTTTCACGGACGAAGCGGCATCGCGAGGGGTGCTCTACCCGATCGGCTCGGAATCGCTCCACGGCTGGGGGGCGGGGTTCGCATTGTCGGATCTGGATAACGATGGTGACGTGGACATCGTGGTCGTCGGCGCGTTCAACGGGCTTGTCGGGGTGTATGAGAACGACGGGACCGGGCATTTCACGAACCGATCGCTGAGCACGGGGATGGGGCTGCTGAGCCGACCCTCGGGCGTGAGCACGGTGGATTACGACAACGACGGCGATCTGGATGTGTATATCGGCGCCTACCAGGTGGGCACGAACAAGCTGTATCGCAACGACGGGGGGTTCGCGTTTACGGATGTGACGGCCGCGGCGGGGATCGAGATGACCTGTCCCGGGATGGCGGCTGCTTGGGGGGACTACAACCAGGACGGGCACATCGATCTGTACTACGCGGTGCGCACGCTGACCGGTGACGATCCGACGCCCAACCAGTTGTTCCGCAACAACGGCGACGGGACCTTCACCGATGTGGCCACGGCGCTCAATGTCGACTGCGAGGATTTCCCCTCGCTTGTGCCGGCGTTCTTTGATTATGATCGCGACGGCGATGACGATATCTATGTCGGTACGGACCGCGGCTCGCAGCTCGCGTGGACCAACCGCATGTACCGCAACGATGGCGGTGTGTTCACCGAGACTTCTGTGCCGACCAACACGCTGCTGCACATGGACTGCATGGCGATCGCGGTGGGGGATGTGAACTTTGACGGGTACTTCGACATGTACCTGACGAACACGAACGACGACGGCAACTTCCTGATGATGTACGACCCGAACACGGGTGCGTTCGTGGATCAGACCGCGGCGGCGGGGGTGCCTGGTATCCGAGTCGAGTGGGGCGCGTTGTTCGCGGACTTCGACAATGACACGCATCTGGACATCTACGCGTGCAACGCCAACGGCAACAACCAGCTCTACCGCGGCGCGGACATGCTGAGCTGGCCCATGGTCGACGAGGCGTCGAGCGCTGGGGTGCTTGTGCCCACCGCGTCGTATTGTGTCGCGGTGGCGGATATTGATGGTGACTTCGATCTCGACATGCTTGTCTCGCGCGAGAACGGGGCGTTGCAGATGTTTATGAATAACTCTGCGGACGCCGCCAGCAATCACGCGATCCGATTCAATGTCGTCGGCAAGGGGACGAATGTGTATGGGCTGGGAACAATCGTCTCGGTTACAGCGGGCGGGAAGACGCAGATGCGTGAATCGCGGGCCGGCGTGAACTACAAGGTTGCCGACGAACGGGTCATGCACTTCGGGCTGGGCTCGGCGACCGAGGCGGATTCGATGCTGGTGGAGTTCAACGATGGCACATCGAGAAGCTACACCAACGCACCCGCGGGCGAGACCTGGACACTGTTCCCGATGAGCATGATGGGTGATTCCAACGCGGACGGGCAGGTCAACGGGCTGGATATCGGGGCGGCGGTCCAGAACTACACCGGTCAGGGGGGGCAGATCGTTCCCGGGCAGGAAATCTTCGATCTGGACGGCGATTTCGACATCGACGCAGCGGATCTCCGGCTGCTCCTGCGGCTTTCCGCCCAACGCCCTGGGCTGAACTATGGGTCGAGGAAATCTGCGAATTGATTGTGTTCGGCGGCAGGGTCTGGTATGGTAACATGGGCCACGCACGGGTCAGGTCGACCCAGGGAAAGGAGCACGGCATGAAGATCAGCGGAGCATTGTTGGGCGGGATCCTTGGGATATTTGCGATGTGGGCATCGCCCGCGGCGGCGCAGTCGGGCGGGCCTTACGAGATTGTGTCCTACACCATCGACGGCGGCGGGACGACCAACGCCTCGGGTGGTGTCTATGACCTGGGCGGGACGATCGGGCAGCCCGACGCGGGCATGACCATGACCGGCGGCTCCTACTCGCTGACCGGTGGGTTCTGGGCGACGGTCAACACCGTCACTTGTGCGGCAGATTTCACGGGCGACGGCACGCTGGACATCTTCGATGTCTTCGCGTTCCTTGATGCCTTCAACGCGATGGACCCGAGCGCGGACTTCGTGGTCGATGGGATCTTCGATGTCTTCGATGTCTTCGCGTTCTTGGATGCGTTCAACGCCGGCTGCCCGTAAGACGGCTTGTGTGTTCTTTGGAATCGAACAACCCCGCGATGCGGGGTTTTTTTGATGATTATGGATTTGAGGCTTTCGGTAGAGTGAGGGCTGAGAGTTCGATGGAGCTTTCTGAGGAAATATGCAACAGGGCATGATCACTGGCGGTTCATCTTATATGAAATCAAGCGTTTTTTTCCGAGTAAGTGTTGTCTGTCTTGTTGCCGCGGCGAGCACACGCTCACAGTGCTTCGTTGGGTCGAGAAACTTTGCCGATCCGCAAGAGACAGTGGAGGCAGAGACTTCTCCGGTTTTTACGATGAATCGGGGGGCTGTTTTTTCAGAGGATGAGACGACGGCCAAGGTTCTCAGCGATTCTTTGTCGGGGCTGATTGATGCGCTTCGCCGGGGTGAGATCACGGATCAGCACATCTCGGAACAAGACCAGCAACGGCACTCTTTCTTTATGGGGGCGTTGCGCAGGTTGGAGGTCGATCCAGGCGTTCCCGGTATGTTGCCGCTAGTACTCAAGTCATTCTCACCTGACGGTGGTGAGAGTTTTCTTATCTCGGTAGCGTTCATGAGTCTGAGTGAATCTGGCAGCGAGATCGAGAAGATCATTGAGTTCCACGCATATCCATACAATGGTCGCTATCGGTTCCGCAGCCCGTTTGATTATCGCACGCGCACCTTGGAAACAGCAGAGGTCGATAGTGTTCGATATCACTTTGATGACTCGTTTAATCGGGAGCGGGCGGAAGAGTTTGCCGGTTTTAAGCGGGGGTTCGAGAGGCGTGTCGGTAATCCCTCGATCGGGCTTGAGTACTACCGGTTCGGGACGCTGGACGAACTCCTGAGGGCGTACGGCATTGTCTACGACTGCACCCGCTGCAACTGGCTCAAGGAAGACCTCGGGTTCATGGACAACGACGGGCGATTCTTTGTGACGGGCACCGGGAACGAACGGTTCATCTTTGGCTATCTCGTGGACTACATGAGCAGGTATTGTGACGGCAACGAAGATCTGTATCCTCCGTTTGTTTACGGGATGGCCGCGTACTACGGCGGGTATGGGCTGAGCGGTGATACTATGGAAATCCTCAAGGCTCAGTTCCGCGATGAGCTCGCGGAGCGCCCGGAGATAGATTTTTTCGAGGAGTTCCGGAAGGGCAGAAGATCATCTGTGAGCCGTCATTTTTCTTACTTCGTGATCTGCGCGTTCCTCTGTGAGGAGGCATTAGATCGTCACGGCTTCGATACCATGATGACCCTGGCGCGATCGGGGCGATCGGATGATGGGTTCTTTGAGAGTTTGGATAGCCTGCTGGGTATCAACGAGAACAACTTTCATGAGACCGTCGCCCGGCTGATCCAAGAAGAAAGCTAGTTGATCCGTGCATAATGAAAAAACGGGTTCTGTCGTAATTCGGACAGAACCCGTCAATCAATGGAGCCGGGGGGAATCGAACCCCCGTGCCGAGGCAGTCAGCAGGGTGCTTCTACGCGCGTAGTCATCCGTTTGTTCTCGGCCTGGCACCGGGGGATGACACCCTGTGCTTCGGCCCAGCCCCTCGAAACCTCCTCGCCGGCATGCCAAGAGGCACCACATGCCGACCAGCCTCATAATCGTGATTCACCACCCTATCAGGCGTCAAGCGGTGAATCCGCTACTTTATTAAGCAGCGAGTGCGTACTGCGGTTTGGCAGTTATAAAGGTGCGTACTTTTTACGAGGCTAACACGCTCCTCGGCACGCCACACCAAGCCTTCCCTGTCCGGTCGATCGCCATATCGGCCCCGATCGCCTGTAGTATATCAATCAAACTGCTGCCGTGCCAACTCTATTCCCCAATGAGACCTCCACCCTGTGGGAGGCTATTCAGTCGAGCACGAAATCAATCATCGGCTTCATAGCAAGGAAGGATTGGGCGAACAAGTTTTCTGCCTTGGATGACCTGATAATGGGGCATTCGTAAGAAAATGTAACCTCAATGCCAAGTTGGATGTTTGATTTTTTGTTGATCATTACATGGTATATTGCCTCAGCCCATTGGGGCTGGTACCTCACACCCGATGTGTTGCCGGGAATAATAGTGCGGAGATCTGCATCAAGCCGGGCATCTTTGATTCCGCCCGATCTTTGGCTTGGATAGTGTCGCTGAAGGGCATACACATGTGATTTCGAGCCTATTGATTTTTTGAGCATCGGCTGGAGTCGGTGTTCGATTTCCGCGAGTAAAGTCAGAAAACCCGATTCTCCGAGTCCCTTGAGTTTCGTTCGAAATCCGCTGCGCACACCGTTTGGTATTGTGACTGCAGCCCCAGCATTCTCTTCACGAATTGCCATAGTCAAATGTGGGTAGTCAGTAAAGTTCTTTGCGTTCCTGGCTGCTCTGAGTGGTATGAAGTCCCAAACACCGGATCCCGCTCGCCCCGTGATGGCTCCGCGTCTTAATCCATTCGGATCTACGCCCAGTTGATCGAGATCTTTCCGCTCCTGCAGTTTGTCACCAAGCAATCGGATAAGCCGCTTTCCTTCACGATAGGTGTACGGGTTCTCGGTATCGAAGCGCAGTCCGTCAAACATGGTGATGGTCCCTCGGATGGAGTATTCGTCCGCGATCATTCGCGATTCGAAGACCTCCATGTACTCGGTGAATGTCCTCGATGGTGATGAATCGGTATGTCTCCTGAACCAGGCGTACACCTCACGCCACGAGTGATGCGTCGTATTTGGTGGAAGAATCTTTGGTGGATCATCAACGGAGAGGAGCAGCAGATAAGGTTCCTCGAATCCGGAACGCCGAGCGGTCGCGATATGCCTGCGGAGCTGGTCGATACTCACCGATGAACTGACCTTGGACTCGATCAACAATGCCCAGCCGTCATCGGAGTACACGCACCCGTCTGGTATCCCCTTCCCCTTCCCCTCGTCTTCGTCGCCGGATACGGGCACGCCCGGTGTTTGCTGCTCGGTGATGTGCAGGTGCTCCGGATTGGGAGTATCTTTGCAGCCAGCCCATCTGAGGAAAGGTCTGAGCAGCGATCGGTCCGCATGGAGTGTGCAGACCAACGCGTGCGTGAGCCGGTTCTCTGGCTGGGTGTATTGATCGAAGATATTCCGCATTCGGTGAGTATATATTCAAAGCGAACAGCCCCGTGTGTATGGGATTGCATGAGCGAGTTCAGCGGCTGGTTTTTCTCC
>JAGQOC010000065.1 GCA_020427745.1 Phycisphaerales bacterium
ACGAAGAACTCCTTGACCTCGGGCACCTTTTTCCGATCCTCAGGGCTCGAGATATGCACCGGGCGGCCACCGGGGTTCATCACCGCTTTGAAGTCGCCCGATTCGGCGCACACCAGCACACGCCGCGAGAACAAGTTCCGCGGATCGAACCCGCCGGCGGGGTTCACCCAGAGGAACCCGTTCTCGTCGATGCTGGAGACATAGAACCCGATCTCGTCCATGTGACACAGCAGCATGAGGGTCTTTGCATCGCCCTTGCGGATCGTCCCCTTGTTCGTCCGGGGCTTGAGCCGGCAGATCAGGTTCCCCATCGCATCTGTCTCGACGGAATCGAACAGCCCCTTGATCTCGCCCTCGATCAGGGCACGAACGCGTTCCTCCCGCCCCGGAACACCGGGCATCTCGCAGAGGTCTTTCAGCAGATTGATATTCATGGTTCTCTCTTTCAGTGGATCAGTTCGTTTCCGCAGCACCATCGGGGCGAAAGCTCTTGTACCAATCTCCCCGTTTCCGGTTGCACCAGAGCCTAGACCTCCCCGCCGCGTGTGTGGAGTCCCTATCCTTGCTTTCCATGCTGAATCAGTCCCCCCTGCACGATCTCCACGCCGCCCACGAGGCCTCGTTTATCCCTTACGGCCCAGAGGATTGCGTGTCCGCAGTCGTCGAGACCTTCGGCGATCTCGACATGGAATACGCCGCCCTCCGCAAGGGAGCCGTGCTCTTCGATTCCCCCCACACGGGCGTCCTCCGCGTCACCGGCACCGATCGGCTCCCATTCCTCAACAACATGGTCACCAACAAGGCGATCGGGCTCATGCCCGGGCAATCCCGTGCGTGCTTCTGGCTCAACCGCAAGGGACGCATCGACGCGGACCTGCTGCTCTGCGAGTTCGGGGACGAGATGCTCATTATCCTCGACCGTCACCTCGCCGCGCCCACCGCGGAAGCCCTCAACGCGTTTGTCTTCGCCGAGGATGTTGAGATCATCGACGCCTCGGGCGAGCTCAGTATTCTCAGCCTCCACGGCCCGAGCACACCCGCCCTGCTCGCGCACACGGCGGAGGAGCCCATCGCACTCGACGATCCGAACGCCACCGGCGAAGTCACCATTGCGGGATCCCGAGTCCACGCAATCCGCCAGGACCTGACCGGCGAGATCAGTGTGCTCCTCGCCGCCCCAAGAGCAGCGCTCACGAGCATCCATGAGAAACTGCTCTCCGTTGCGCAGGCCCATCCCGAGCTCCGCGCACGCGAGACCGGCTGGCTCGCGATCAACGCCGCGCGGATCGAAGCCGGGCATCCGCTGTTCAATGTCGACTTCGGGCCGGACAATCTCCCCGCGGAATCCGGCGTCATCAACCAACGCGTCGATTTCAACAAGGGCTGCTACCTCGGGCAGGAGGTCGTCGCCCGGATGCACGCCCGCAACACACGCAAGCAGTGCATCGTCGCCCTCCGCATCCTCGACCAGCAGATCACCACCGATCACACCGACATCCGCCAGCCCACAACCGGCTCGCAGGTTTTCGAGGACACCGAGAACCCGGAATCACCCGTCGGCGCCGTCACCAGCTCGACCATCTCCCCCATGCTCGGCGCGGTCCCGATCTGCTTCGCGATGCTCAAGGACGCTTATTCCAAGCCCGGAACGAAGCTGCGTGTGCTCGCCGAGGGGATGCTCGTCAGCGCGATCGTCGAACCCAAACTCGCGTTCTACACCAAACCCTGACCGCGCCGTCGATAGTGCAGCTCGACATCATCGCCCACCGGGCGTGATCGCACCAACCGATAGCGACGCATCCCATCAAGCCCCGCGATCTCCCGCCCCACCGCCACCGGCAGCGCCTCGGCGTCCCCGAGAATACCCGGCGCGAGATGCACGATCGCCTCGTCGACCAGATCCGCTTCAACCAGCGATCCAAGCAGCCGCGGCCCCGCCTCCACCAGCAGCGTCGCGATCCCGAGTTCACCGATTGCCTGCAACGCTGCTTCAAGATCCACCAACCCATCGCCCGCAACCCGACAGACTTCAACATCCGGCAAATCAACCGATGTGCCCTGTGTGGTCACGAGAATCGTGCGGATATCTCTTGCTGTGCGCACGAGCTTTGAATCCGCGGGCAAACGCCCGTGTGTATCAATCACAATCCGCGCGGGCTCGCGCCGGACATGCCGAACATCCCGCGGATTGAGCATCGGATCATCGGCAATCGCCGTCCCGATCCCAACCAGCACCGCGTCGACCCGCCCGCGCAGCCGGTGAACCCGCCTTCGGCACGCCACGCCAGAAATCCACTTGCTCTCCCCGGTCCGTGTCGCGATCCGCCCGTCGAGTGTCTGCGCCCACTTCGCGATCACCCAGGGGCGACCGGTGCGTACCCGATGAACAAACGGATCGCAGAGCCCATACGCCAACGGACTCTCACTCGTCCGTTCAACCTCAACCCCCGCGTCACGGAGGATCTGGCTCCCGCCGCCGGAGATCTCCGCCGGATCCTCGCGTGCAATAACCACGCGTGCGATCCCCGCATCGATCACCGCCTCGGTGCAGGGCGGTTGCTTCCCATGGTGACAGCAGGGCTCGAGCGTGCAGAACAGGGTCGCGCCCCGCGGATCAAACCCACGATCGCGGCAGTTCTTGATCGCCTCGCGTTCCGCGTGCAACCCTCCAAACACACGATGATGCCCGATCCCAATGGCCTCATCACCCCGAACGATCACCGCCCCCACCATCGGGTTGGGCTCGACGAGCCCGAACCCGCGAAGAGCCGCAAGAGCCGCCCGATCGAGATACCGCTTCGTATCCGTGCCGCTCATGCCAGACGCACCATGCACGAACGCTCGTCATCCGTCATCACCGCTCGAAGATCATCGAGCCACCGGCGTGCGTCCTGCACATACCCCGCCGTCGGCTTGAGCTCGGGGAGTCTCGCCGACCAGTACCGATTCATCCGCATCATCGCGAGCTCACGAACGAGTTTGGCGGCCATCGAAGCGAGCGCCACCGGCAGGTACGCATCGTCCGCCTTGGGTGTGAAAGTGATTCCGAGTGAATCACCCAGTGAGTACCGGCTCGCACGCGCCGATTCCTCTTCCATTTTCAAACCCTCCCACACCCGACCAAGCACGACCGCGTGGCGTGTCCGTCCGCCCTGCCGATCACACACCACACGCAGCATGTCCGCCGGATCAACGCCGTCACGCAACGCACACAGATGCCCGACCAGCGACGCCTCGGTCACCGCTGCCTTCGTCTGCGCTGCTCTGATAATATCATTAAACCGAACCTCGCCCGTCGCGCCAACGCGAATACTCACGAGCTCTACACCATGCCTACTCATCACCCCACGGAGGTGTGACGAATCAACCCGGAGCATGTCCGGTGTCGTTCCCAACGGCAACTCAATCGGCTCACCGCTATACCAAGGGTGGTCTTCCAACCGAACACCAAGAATATCAAACAACTCGGTATCCGTTCGCGGAATCTCGCCGATCGTCCCGAGCATGGCCAGAACCGCCCGTTCCAGATGCACAAGCGGATGCTGACGGACGGACGAGTTGGCGAGCTTGAGCTTCTTCGAATCCCCGATCGCGATGCGCGACTTCGACTCGCTCTTCTTCGCGCACACCGCATCCCGCAAAAGATCCCAGAGATCCGGCGCGGGATCCCCCGGCGACCACCCATCAACCCGCAGCGTCGCCCGCGCAACACACAGCGGCCCGATCATCGGTCCGTACCCCGCCTCATCGATCCCCGCGTACACGAGCGCCATGGGAAACTGTAGCCAGAGAAAAACCGGAGCGATCCCGCCCCGGTTCGTTCACAAAGCTCTCAACAATCAGGCGCAGCCCGCGTTGAAGAGATCGAGGTACTCGAAAACATCGAAGATATCGAAAACGCCATCACCCGTCAGGTCCGCCGACGGGTCCATCGCATTGAACGCGTCGAGGAACGCAAAGACATCGAAGATATCCAGCACACCGTCCCCGGTAAGGTCCGCCAGGCACTCCGGCGGGACGCCAAAGAACACCCGGATGCAGGTATTCCCCGCATACCCAAGGGCCATATCCACCGCGCCGTCGTTGTTCAGATCCCCGAACGCGAGCGCGTTGCCGACCTCGGGGGCATCAAAGGTCCAGGTCGGCTGCACATCGAGCACGCCGTTGTTGTTCATGTAGATATGCGCACGCCCGTCGGAGAAATGGATCTCCGCGAGATCCTCATCCCCGTCGCCATCGACATCAAAGAATCGGAAATCCTGCGGCCCACTGAACGGGGGATCCGCGGCGTAGACCTCGATCAACGCTCCGTGCACCGTCGAATAGACATGCGAGGGATCGCCACCGATCCCCAGCTCAGAGAGCCCGTCGCCATCGATATCCGCGAACGCCGCCCCCTTGTCGACATCGTTCGTGCCAACGAACATGCTCTGGAATGTATCCGGGGTCCCGGTCGTGTTGAAATAGATCCCGCTGTCGAAGTTCACCCATTTCGCGACTCCGAGCTCCGGGTACCCATCGCCCGTGATGTCCCGCGCGTCGATCCCGTTCTGGATGGACTGCTCTGCGCTCTGCCAGACCGACGCCGTGGTCAGTGTCGTCCCGAGATTATCGAACATCAGCATCGGGCGATACGGATCAGGCGACAAGCCCTGATTCGTCGTCACCAGATCCAGATCCCCGTCCTGGTCCATATCCGCGAGCACACCCGAGGTGCCCCAGCTCGTCGCGGCCGTGTTCGAGGTGTACCCCGCAGCCGTCGGCATCCCGCCCGGCCCACCGAAGTACCCCCGCACCGAATCACGACGGAGCCCCCCGCCGTGGATCGTCACGATATCTGTCCACCCATCCGCATTGAGATCACCGACCTGCACATCGCCCGTGTGCGTCTCGACATCCGAGATCCACCCCGGCGTGGTGTTAATGCCCGACCCATTGCCAAAGAAGATCATGTCATGCCAGTCGTCGTACGGTGGAAAACTATTCGAGATGTAGCACACCGCGACGAGATCGTTGTTCCCGTCCTGGTCGATATCCGCGATCTGCAGCCCGCCGATCTGCCGACGGAGCTCAACGGTCTGGTCCGGCGTCGTCCCGAACGGTGCCGCCCCGCCTCGGGCGGCGAACCCGACCGCTTGGTGCGCATGATCCGCCCCGAGCGGAACCGTGAACAACCCCTGCTCGTCGACCTCATAGCCCGACTGGGCCGCCGCCGAGCCCGCGAACAGGAAAATCGCCATCGTTCCGGTGTAGATCGCTCTCCGCATCGTGTGTCCTCCTAGATTCAGCTGTGCCTGGCCCATCAGCAGGGCGGGTCCAAACATCGTACCAGATGCGGTATCTACGGCACAATGCTTTTTCCCAAGCCCGAGCAACCGACGAACAGAAAAAAAGCGGGACCTTGCGGTCCCGCTCGAATGCGGATGAGAGGACTCGAACCTCCACGGGATTTTACTCCCACTAGGACCTGAACCTAGCGCGTCTACCAATTCCGCCACATCCGCGGCGGGTCAATCATTGCCCGCCACCCACCGTTTGGCAACACGCGATCCGGAGATCCGAGCAAATCAGCTCCCCACGGGCTCGAGTTCCTGCTCGGCCTCGGCTTCCTCGCCCTTCTTGCGGTTGGGCAGGCGCTTGTCGAGGATCTTCTCGCGGATCTCATCGAAGAGTTCCGGGTTCTCCGCGAGGAACTCCTTGGCCCGCTCGCGCCCCTGCCCGAGCCGGATCTCGCCGTAGGAGTACCACGAACCGGATTTCTCGCACACCTTGTCCTCGACGGCCATATCGATCAGGTCGCCCGTGACCGAGATGCCCTCGTTGAACATGATGTCGAACTCCG
>JAGQOC010000066.1:0-779 GCA_020427745.1 Phycisphaerales bacterium
CGATGCCCTTCCTCGGGCTCGCGGAGGTGGAGGCCGCGGGGGGTGGAATGGTCCCCGCGAGCGCCGCTCTGGGCGAGATGCGCCAGCTCGTCTGGGACCACATGCTCCTTCCCGCGGATCTGGACCCAGCGGATCGGGATCTTGCCGGTGGGATTGTCTTCACTTCCGCGGATCGTCCGCTCCCGAGCTGGCACTCGCTCCGACCGCTCGCGTTCATCGCATCGATGCTGAGCGACGAGCGGATGACCTCGGGCACCATCGCGAGCGGGGAGGTCCCGGGCGAGATCGGGCGGCTTGTCCAATCGCTGCGCTTCCTCCGTCAGCTCAGCGCCACACCCCCGTCGACGCATCTGTATGCCCGCGAAAGCGGGGCGCTCTGGGGGGTGCGGGCGTCGGTCTGGGACCAGTCGATGCCGATCGAGTCGTCGGCTCTGGGGCTGATGACGGCGACGGAGACGCTCCGATCGCTCGGGGAAATCGGCTCACGGACGACGCCGGAGATTATCCCGGTTGAGAGCGAATAAACAGGTTTTTTGGGGCTCCTGAGCGGGGCGATTTGGGGGGCAAAACTTCCCCCGATCGCCTATGATTTCTTGCCCGGATTTCCGGGTCTGGTCACGGGTAGTTTGCCCGTGGTTGTGGATGATCAAACGCCCCCCGGAGCACGCCGAATATGTCGGATATTCTCCCCGAAGATGACGCGAAGAACCCGTCGAGCGTCGTCGATCTGCAGATCGAACGCGAGCTGCAGGATTCGTATCTGACCTACGCGATGAGCA
>JAGQOC010000066.1:919-7743 GCA_020427745.1 Phycisphaerales bacterium
GGCAACTACCACCCGCACGGCGAGAGCGTGATCTATCCGACCATGGTGGGCATGGCGCAGAAGTGGAAGATGAACACTCCTCTGGTTGACCCGCAGGGGAACTTCGGGTCGATCGACGGCGACCCCCCGGCGGCGATGCGGTACACCGAGGCGAGGATGACCGGTGCGACCGTCGACATGATGCAGGACATCAAGCTCTCGACGGTGGACTTCCAGCCCAACTACGACGACCGGTTGCAGGAGCCGACGGTGCTCCCGGGCAAGTTCCCGAACCTGCTCGTTAACGGCGGCATGGGCATCGCGGTGGGGATGGCGACAAGCCTGCCGCCGCACAACCCGACAGAGATCCTCGACTCGATCATCCGCTTGATCAACAACCCCGAGATCTCGCTCATCGACCTGATGACCGATGAGAAGGACGAAGAGGGCAATGTCGTCCGGTGCGGGGTGCAGGGTCCGGACTTCCCGACCGCGGGGCGCATCCTCGGGCGATCGGGGATCCTGAGCGCTTACGAGCACGGGCGTGGGCGGGTCACTGTCCGTGGCGAGGTCTCCGTCGAGGAGTTCAAGTCCGGTCGCCATCAGCTCGTGATCAACGAGATCCCGTACTCGCTCAACCAGGGCACACTCGTCGAGAAGATCGTCGACGCGGTGAAGGAGGAACGGATCAAGGACATCTCCGATGTCCGCAACGAGTCAGGGCGGAACGCGCAGTCGCGGATCGTGATCGAGCTCAAGAAGGGTGCCGACCCGGCGGTCGTGGAGAACCAGTTGTACTCCAACACGCCGCTGCAGCAGACCTTCAGTATTATCAACATCGCGTTGGTGAACCGTCAGCCGCGGACGATGGGCATCAAGCAGATGATGCAGTGCTACATCGACCACCGCGTCGAGGTGGTCGTCCGCCGGACGAAGCACCTGCTCCGTGAGGCGAAGAAGAAAGCGCACATCTTGGAGGGCATGATCTTCGCGGTGTGCGACATCGACGAGATCATCGCGCTGATCAAATCCTCGCAGACGAGAGCGGAAGCGATCGAGAAGCTCATGGATCGGCGCTACACGATCCCCGCGTCGCACCCGGCGGCCGCGAAGATCCCCGAGCGGCTGATGAGGGCGATCCGCGAGGCCGACACCGACGGCGGCACGCTGCTCACACGCATCCAGGCGGAGACGATCGGCGCGATGCGTCTTATCCAGCTTGTCGGGCTTGAGATCGAGCGACTCGTCAACGAGTACACCGATCTCGTCGGCGAGATCGAGGGGTACGAGGCGATCCTCGGCGACCACCGCAAGGTGCTCGATATCCTCGTCGAGGACTGCGAGGAGATGAAGGCCAAGTACGGGCGTGAGCGGCTGACATCCATCGAGGACGCGGCGGGCGATATCGACATCGCGGCGTTGATCCAGGAACAGGAGATGGCGGTGACCATCTCCAACCAGGGGTACATCAAGCGCGTGCCGCTGGAGACCTACCGGGCCCAGGGGCGCGGGGGCAAGGGGATCAAGGCGTCGGACTCCAAGGACGACGACTTCATCGAGAAGCTCTTCGTCGCGTCGACGCACGACGATCTGCTGTGCTTCACCGATACCGGGCGGGTGTTCAAGATCAAGGTCTACGAGCTGCCCGAGATGTCGCGGACGAGCAAGGGGCGTCCGATCGTGAACTACATCGATCTCAAGCCCGGCGAGCGGACTCGGGCGTACCTCGCCGTCAAGGACTTCGAGAGCGGGTCCAACTTCCTCGCGTTCGTCTCCAAGGGCGGCATCGTGAAGCGGACGGCGCTCAAGGAGTACCGCAATGTCAACAAGTCCGGGCTTATCGCCGTCGGGCTTAAGGAGGGCGACGAGCTCTTCAATGTGCGCCTGACGACCGGGTTCGATGACCTGATGCTCGTGATCTCCAACGGCATGGCGATCCGCTTCAACGAGCAGCAGTGCCGGCTCATGGGGCGGTCCGCGGCGGGCGTGAAGGGGATGGATATCCCGGACGACGCGGAGGTCATCGGGATGATGCGGGTCCCGATGGTCCAGGACGAGAATGATCCGGAGATCACCCACACCGATCCCGAGGCGCTCGAGCGGAACCTGTGTCTGCTCACGATCACCGAGAACGGGTACGGCAAACGCACGAGCGTTGACGAGTACCGCGTCCAGCCCGAGAACGGGCCGATGCGTTCGCAGTCGCGCGGCGGCAAGGGGCGGACGGATATCAAGACCACGAGCCGCAACGGCAGGTCGATCGCGGCGGTGGGGGTCTTCGAGGACAACGATGTCGTGGTCATCACCCGCGGGGGGCTGCTCGTCCGCATGAACGCCGACTCGATCTCGCAGATCGGACGCGGCACGCAGGGCGTGCGGGTGATCGGGCTCAAGGATGACGACAAGGTGATCGCGGCGGCGCGGGTCGAGGAATCCGAAGAATCGGACGATGCGGGCACCGAGCAAGAAGGAGCCCGAGATGGCTGTTGATTGGTCCGAGGACATCCTGATCGCGAATCTCGCCGACGAGCCGGCGCTCTCCGACGAGCTCTCGATGATCTGCGACAAGGTGGAGTCCGCCGATGTGGTGCCCAATGCGGTGCTCGATTTCCACGAGGTGAGCTATATCAACTCGTCGAACATTGCCCAGCTCCTCCGTCTCCGCAAGAACCTCGAGGAGCACACGCGACAGCTTGTGCTCTGCGGCGTGACCGACGAGGTGATGAGTGTGCTCGTTGTCACCGGGCTGAACAAGGTGTTCCAGTTCGCCCCCGAGATGCTCACCGCGATCGCGAGCGTGCAGGTCGAGGAACCAGACGAGCAGCACGCAGAGGACTGACCCGATTCACGAAAGCAGGCGCGCGTGGCGATCATCGCAGTCTTCATCATCGCGGGTCTCGCGCTCATCGTCGTCCGCATCGGCGCGACCGCGCTCATGATGACGGGGCTGAGCCGGTCCGTCGCCGAGTTCCAGGCGATCTCCTGTTTCTTCGGGGTCGGCTTCACGACCAACGAGGCGGAGATGATCGTCTCGCACCCGGCCCGGCGGAAGATCGCCCAGCACCTGATTATCTCGGGCAACATCGGGCTGACCGGCGCGCTCAGCGCCGTGATCGTCTCGTTTGTCGATACCGACACCGGATGGATCGACCAGTTCTTCCACGCCGATCACCCCGCGTCGCTCTTTACCCGCATCGTCGTGATGCTTGTGGGGATCCTGCTCATCGCGGCTGTGTTCCGTCTCGGGATCATCAAGCGGATTCTTGAAGCGATCATCAAAAACACGCTGGTCCGGGTCCACGCGATCCGCCCGATGGACTACGAGACGGTGCTCCGTTCGTCGGCGGGCTACGCCGTTATCCAGATCGAGCTCGAGGCGGGCAACCCGCTCATCGGGCGCACGCTCGCGGGCGCTCAGCTCGGCACCCGCGGCGTGCTCGTGCTCGGGATCCAGCGATCGAACGACGAGTACATCGGCACCCCCCACGCGACGACCGAGTTCCGCGCGGGGGACATCCTGACGGTCTACGGCCAAGAAAACTCGATCATCGACGCCGCGGGGCTGGGATCCGAGACCGAAGGATCAAAGGAGTAGTCACGCCGCAGCGTGCATGCTCTGCTCGACGGCGGTGTGCGACGCGCTGGGCGAGAAGAACAGGGCGGTGATGTCGTCGGGCTGGTGCAGCGATCCGAGCTGCGCATCGAGCTGCCCCTCGAGGGTGTTGATCGCATGCTCGAGCATCCCGCCGCTGTTGCCCGCCGCGGTGAGCTCGCTGATGTACCGCTCCGTCGGGCGCTTGCGGTCGTCGCCAACCGCGTCGTGCTTGGGGAAGGCGACCTCGAATCCGTCCGAGAAGAGCACGAGCACATCGTTGGGCTCCATCTTCACCGTCGTCTCCCCGAAAGTGACATCCGGGAACACGCCGAGCAGCGGGCCCTGCGAATCGATCCGGTCCACCGCCGATCCGTCGGCGTGCACAAGGATCGGGGCGGGGTGCCCCGCGCCGGCGACTGTTAGCTCGCAGGTGCGTTTGTCGTAGATGCCGTAGACCGCCGTCGCGAAGCGCGAGTGGCTCGCAGTGTTCTTGGTCATCGCGTTGTTGAGCTTCGCGAGCGCCTCGCTCGGGGGGACGACCCGAGAGTCCTTGCCCACGCCCTCGACCTTGTGGAGTCCCTGGCTGATGACCATCGTCATCAACGCCGCGGGCACGCCGTGCCCGACCGCGTCGGCGAGGAAGAACCCGGTGCGGAACTCGTCGAGCGCCACGATGTCGTAGATATCCCCCGAGACATACGAAGCGGGTCGATAGACGATCCCGATATCAAGCCCGTCGATTGTCGGCACACGCTCGGGCATGTACTCCCGCTGGATTGTGGCCGCGGACTGGAGCTCCTCGTGGAGCTTGGCGATCTCGCTGTGCACGCCGTTGATCGACATCTCGGTGAGGCGCAGTTCGCTGGTAACCTGCTGGATCGCGGGCTGGCGCTGGGCGAGGGTCCAGAGCATGACGGCCGCCTCGTCCGGATCGATCTCCCACGATTCGCAGAGGATCCCCTGCCCGCGGAGGACAAGCGATGCACGCTCGTGCCCAGACGGAACAAGCACGAGCGCCGGGCAGAGGGACTCGCACAGCTTGTCCGCGAGGCGTGAGATCGCGCCGTCGGAGTCCTCGGGTGCCAGCACGATCAGCACCGGCGCGTGGTTGTGGTTGAACTTCCCCGCCTCGGCGAGCGATTCGCTGACGGACTGGATCTCCAGGTGCATCCCTCGTTTCGTGAGCCAGTCACGGATCGGCTCGGCCCACCGCTCGATCCCGCCGTGGGCGTCGAGGTTCTCCGTCGAGATCGCGAGCATGACTGCGCCGCTGAACGAGCCGTCGTCGTGTAGATAATCCACCGGGGCCTCCCTTGGTGCGCCCCGCCGGGGGCACATGTATGGATCGGCCCAGAACATCGGTGTTCTGACCATAATGCGTGATCAACCCCGTGAGTTGCTTCACCCAATCGGGATCGACGATGCAGACGGAATCCAAGGTCCGGATATCGATACGAAGGCGAGGTTATTGGGTGACGGATTTGAGATACTCAAGATCCAGCTCGATCTTGTCGCCCGGCTTGTAGGTCATGGTTTCCAGCAGCCCGCCGCGGATCTCGATGGCAAACTGCGCCGGGAACCGCGAGGAGTACTTCTTCAGCCGACGCTCGTAGGCGGGCTGGGTCTCGGTGTCCTTCTTCGGCTCCTCGATCGTCATCGCGTGCGTCGCGACGATCCGCCCGGACGCATCCAGAAAGAGAATGTCGATATCGACGAGGCAATCACGCATGACGAACTGACGCATCCGCGCGTTGGGGAAGCTGAAGAGCATCCCGCCGTGCTCCGGGATCGATTCTCGCCCGCCGAGCCCGACGGTCCGCGTCGCGTCATCGCTGACGAGCTCGAGGGTGTAGTCCACGCCGTTGAGCCGGACGATCTGGAATCCCTCCGGCGCGGGCTGTGGCGAGGAACATCCGGAGAGAGCGAACGCGAGCGCCGTGGTGAGGACCAAGAGCAACGCCCGCCGGGTGGTGTTTAATGAGTCAGCCATTCGTCGTCCTCTCGCGTAAAAACGGGGTCGTCTTTGGGGAGTGTATCGCACGAGAAGCGCCCGAGGAACTCGGCTGGCGACATGGGCTCACGGTCCGGCTGCGTACCGCACCAGTACGCGATCAGCCCGATCACCCGCTCGCGATCAACCCCCAACGAGCGGTAGTGCTCGATCCGCGGGTCATCGTGGCGTTTGGCCAGCCGTCTGCCGTCGGCCCCCCGCACGAGGGGAAGGTGCCAATACGCCGATGTCCGCCCGATCCCCAGCGCCCGCATCAGCAGAATCTGGCGTGCGGTCGATTCCACCAGGTCGTGCCCGCGGACGATGTCCGTTACCCCCGCCCGATCATCATCCACGACGACGGCGAGCTGATAGCTCGGCACGCCGCCTTTGGTCCAGACCACGAAATCACCGACATTCCGGTCGACATCAATCGGCTGTTCTCCGAGCAGCTCATCGCGGAACACGATTTCGCCCGGCTCCACGATCAGCCTCCAGTTCGTGCCCAGATCCTCGAAGATGTGTGGGAAGGTAGCTGGGCGGAGGGTGGGATCGAAGCGGATCTCTGTGTCGCCCTCGTTGGGTGCGCGCGCGTCGCGGATCTCGGCCCGGGATCGCGAGCACGGATAGATCCGCCTCGCTTGGGCGAGCCCCTGCATCGCCTCGTGATAGGGCTGGAGGTCGTTCGACTGGATCTCCGGGCCGCTGTCCCAGTCGATGCCGAGCCAACGGAGCGTATCGATGGTCTGCTCGATGACGCCTGGCTTGACGCGTGGGGCATCGAGGTCCTCGATGCGTAAGTGGATGCGCCAGTTGTTTTTGCGTGCCATCGCCCAGTTGACAACAAACGCCAGCGCGTTGCCGAGGTGCAGCGCCCCGGTGGGGGAGGGCGCGAGCCGGGTGACGCGGTCTGGGGTCGGTTCGGTAGGCACGGGTGATTGTGCGTACACTCCCCCGGCGAGGCAACAGCCGAGAACAGGATTCTCGCCGACCATGCTGCAAGGAGGAACGATGGGTGAGCAAGCAATCGAGAAGCTGAGCGAGGAGCAGATCGCCGACGCGCTCGGGGCCTATCCGAAGTGGTCGGAGATCGGCGGGCAGATCACCCGGACCTTCGAGTTCGATGATTTCGTCGGGTCGATGGCGTTCGTGAACAGGGTCGCGGAATACAGCGAGCGGGTCCAGCATCACCCCGACATCCTGATCCGCTACAACAAGGTGACACTGACGGTCTCGACGCACGACGCGGGCGGGATCACG
>JAGQOC010000067.1 GCA_020427745.1 Phycisphaerales bacterium
GCGATGCAGGAGCGTCAGGTGACCGCCGGCGGGACGAAGCATGTGCTCCCGGTGCCGTTCTTCGTGCTCGCGACCCAGAACCCGCTCGAGCAGGAAGGGACCTACCCGCTCCCGGAGGCGCAGCTGGACCGGTTTATGTTCCAGATCCTTGTTTCGTATCCGGACGCGGACGATGAGCTCGAGGTCATGCGCCGCAGCGCCAAGAAGGGTGAGGTCTCGGTCAAGCCGGTGATCGACGCCGAGCGGATCGGGCAGGTCCAGAAGATCATCCAGCACACCCCGGTTCCCGACCATGTGCTGAAGTACGCCCTCCGGCTCGTCCGGGCGACGCGGGGCGACGCGGGTGAGCAGTCGCCCGAGGTTGTCCGGGATTATCTCTCATGGGGCGCCGGCCCGCGGGCGAGCGAGGCATTGATCGCGGGGGCCAAGGCCCACGCGCTCTTGGTGGGCTCCGGGACGGTGGGGATCGACGATGTCCGGGCGGTCGCTCGCCCCGTCCTGAGGCATCGGATCCTGCTGAACTTCAATGCACAGGCGGACCAGGTGACAACAGACACGGTGATCAGCGAGCTGCTCGGCGCGGTGCCCGAGGATTCACTGGACGAGTCCGCCCGCGGGCTCGCCGGGCGGGTGTTGCGGTCGTAGCTGCCAAAAATCTATCCCAATCTGCACCGAGAGGTGCAGATTATTGAGACAGGGTCTCATTTCAGACTATACTGGTGTTCTCTTTTTGTGCAGGACCGTCCACATGCTCTCACAGACCACCGAATATGCGCTCCGAGCGATGAGTCATCTGGCCTATGTGCCGGATGGCTTGGTGTCGACGGGCGAGCTCGCCGAGTTCACCAAGGTCCCCTCCAACTACCTCGCCAAGGTGCTCCAACTGCTCGCCAAGGCGGGTCTGGTGACCGGGCGGCGGGGTGTGGGCGGCGGGTACCGGCTGTCGCGTCCGTCGGATGAGATCACCATGCTCGATGTCATCAACGCGATCGATCCGATCCGCCCGATCGCTTCGTGCCCGCTCGGGCTCGAGAACCACTCTGGGGCGCTGTGCCCGCTGCACCGAAGGCTCGACGAGGCCGCCCGGGTGGTGATCGCGATGTTCGATGGGATCACGCTCAAGGATGTGCTCAGCGAGCCCGGGCGAGCACGCCCGTTGTGCGACACCGAGATGACCAAGAAGGTCGAGTTGACCTTCGATAAGTCCTGAGCGATGCGTACGATCGTTCGTGATGACCGAAGACCAACCCATCCAGACCGTTGAAGAGATCCACCACCTCGAGCAGCAGCGCCGCGAGAATCGGCGGGCCGCCGAAGATCTTGGGCTGTCGCCCTATGGGCACCGCGAGGACGGGCTGTACTCGCTCCGCGAGGCGAGCGAGGCGTTTGATGAAGCCGCGGACGAAGCGAACAAGTCGTCGCTCTCGGCCCGCAAGGATGCAAAGAAGGCAGATCCCGGGCTCAGCGATGACGAACTGCCCGCATTGGTCGATGAGCGTCCGGTGGTGCGGGTCGCGGGGCGGGTGATGCTGAGCCGGGACAACGGGTCGCTGGTCTGGCTGAATCTCCGAGACCACTCGGCGGACTCGTTCCAGATCGCGGTCTCCAAGCGGGACTGCGACGAGGCGGGGTTTAAATATGCCAAGCTGCTCGACCTTGGTGATATTGTGGTCGCCGAGGGGCCGCTGACGAAGACCCGTACGGGCGAGATTACCTGCTGGGCGTCGACGCTGCGCCCGGCGAGCAAGTGTCTCGTCCCGCCGCCCGAGAAACACGCGGGGCTGACGGACACGGAGATCAGGTACCGCCAGCGCTACCTGGACATGTGGGCGAACCCGGACACGACAAGGGTGTTCATGCTCCGCTCGAAGCTTGTCCGCGCGATGCGTTGGTACCTCGATGGGCTAGGCTTTGTTGAGGTCGAGACGCCGGTGCTGCAGCAGCAGGCGGGCGGGGCGGCCGCGCGTCCGTTTATGACCCACATGAACGCGTTGGACATCGGGTTGTCGCTGCGGATCGCGCCGGAGCTTTATCTCAAGCGTTTGCTCGTCGGCGGGATGCCTCGGGTATACGAGGTCTCGCGGAACTTCCGCAACGAGGGGGTCGACAAGTCGCACAACCCCGAGTTCACGAGCATGGAACTGTATCAGGCGTTCGGGAACTACGAAACGATGCGGGAGATCGCGGAGGGGTTGGTGCGTGAGCTTGCAACAGTTGCGGCGGGCGAGCGGGGCGGCTCGATTGATGCGATGCCGTTCGGGGATCTGTGTGTTGATTACGCCTCGGACTTTGTCCGTGTGGGCTACGGCGAGTTGTTTGAGCAGGCGCTCGGGTTCCCGATGACGGACTTTGCGCGTGTGCGGGCTGAGGCCGAGAGGCGTGGGCTGAAAACCAAGAGTGAGGACGGCACCGCGTTCGACGATATCCTCGTGGTCAACGAGCTCTTCGAAGAGGTCGCGGAGCGTTCGATCGATCCGTCGAGGCCGACCTTCGTGCTCGATTACCCGGCGGCGTTGTCGCCCTTGACGAGGCCCAAAGCGGGGACGCTGGATGATCCGATCCCGCTCGCGGAGCGCTGGGATCTCTTCGTCGCGGGGATGGAGATCGGGCCGGCGTACACGGAGCTCAACGACCCGGATATCCAGGAAGCGAAGTTCCGCGAGCAGCTCGCGGGGATCGACGACGAGGAATCGACCTTCCGCACATTCGACGAGGACTTCATCAACGCGCTCAAGGTCGGGATGCCGCCCGCGGGCGGGCTCGGGCTCGGGATTGACCGCTTGGTGATGCTGATGACGGATTCGCGGTCTATCCGCGATGTGCTGCCGTTCCCAATGATGCGTCCGGTCGATAAGTAGCTTGCTGACAAAAAAACACCCGCATGATGCGGGTGTTGTGTGTTGAGGTTGAGGAGTCGGATCAGTCGTCGGATTCGGGCTTGTCCGTGGTCGGCTCGTCGCTGGCGCCGGCTTCCTTCTTCGCCTGTTCTTCGGCTTCCTTGGCGGCCTGTTCCGCGGCGGCGCGCTCGGCTTTGATCTCCTGGCGGAGCTTGCGTTTCTCGGCTTCCTTCGCGTCCATCTCCTCGCCGGTCTCGATGATGACGCCCATCTTGTTGGCTTCCATGATCGTCTTCCGAGGGTGCATCACATCGATGGTTTTGATGAACGGCGAGACATTCGGATTCTCACGCATCTCACGCATCGCGCTGAGCATCGCGATGCCCTCGTTGACGCTCAGCTGGCGGAAGTGCTGGTCAAACGCGTTGATCTGCTGTTCGATCTGGGCGGGCGAATCGGCGAGCGGGGCTTGCGAGCCGCGGAGTGCGTTGACCGCGGACGAGTTAACGCCGGCTTTGGCGGCGACCGCGTCGACCTGCGGGATCATCTCGGCGAGCAATGCCTGGTAGGCGAGCTCGGACTCCATGATCGAGTCGTTGAGGACGAACTTCATGAACGAGTCGAGCGAGTCGTCGCCCTCGAGGACCTGAATCTCGTCGCCGATGGCTTTTTTGTACTCTTGGACAATGTGCTTGTTCATTCCACCCTGGACACGGGTGAGGATCCCGCGGTTGGTGAGTTCTTCGCTGAGGGTGGTTTTGCCGACAAGCGGTTTGACCATCTCACCGATCTTGGTGAGCCCCTTGAGATCGCCCATCGAGAGGTTGTCGATCGCGCCGTTGGTCAGCTCCCAGTACAGGTCGAGCGAGTTGATGGTCAGCATCTCGAAGCGGGCACGGCGTCCGTAGAGCACCGGCATGATTTTCTCGACGGACGCGGGGCCGACGGTTGGGTTCGACCGCAACGCGAGGATATCGGGGAGTTCCTTGAGTCGGATGATCTTCCCGTCCGGGCCCTTGTTGGCCAGCGGCGGGTAGGGGATGTTGGTGGGGAGCTGCCCGATCCTTGCACCCGTTGCGTCCTGCGCGGTTGGTTTGGGCTTGGGGGCCGCGACCGGGGCAGCGGGTGCCGGTGCAGCCTGGGGCTGCTCGGCGGGTTTGGTCGGCGGCGGGGCGACCTGGGCGAGTGTGTTTGCCGAGAACATGGTCAGGGCGAGCCCCGAGGCCGCGATGAGTGTGCTGAGTTGATTCCGCATTGGTTGATTCCTCCCGTGGGGGTCAGATGACGCCCGATTTGCAGCGTCCCGACGCTCCTTGAAATAGTCCAGTATTGTTCCCGGGCTGACGACCGATGTGAACTCCACCAGCATCGGCATCCGCCTACCCCGTCTTGATGGGGTGTGAAATCGTCTTGGGCACAACGAACACCCGCACCAGTTATGACGCTCGTTGGGCGGAATTGTTCCGACAATTCCTGCAATTGGGTCCGACAACCCGAGTTTATCGCCCCGAGGGGGCTTCATGGCTATTCTGCCTCATGATGACCAGCACCCAACCATCAGTTGATCGGATCGCCCTCGCCGCCCGGATCGCCGAGGCGTCACTCCTCCGCGGGAACTTCACGCTCCGCTCGGGAAAAACAAGCTCGTATTACCTTGATAAATACCGATTTTCTACCAAACCAGACATCCTGAACCAGCTCGGATCGCTCTTCCGCGAGCGGATCGAGACCATTGAGCAGGGATTGGGAAGGGTTGATCAGCTCGCGGGGGCGGAGCTGGGTGGGATCCCGCTCGTGGCCGCCGCGTCGATGGCGACCGGGAAGCCGAGCATCTTTGTCCGCAACGCAAAAAAGGACTATGGCACTGCCAAACAGGTCGAGGGGATCATCACCCAGGGAGATCGCGTGGTCTTCGTTGAGGATGTCGCGACAACGGGCGGGCAGGCGCTCGAAGCGATCGGCGTGCTCAAGGATGCGGGGGCGGAGGTTCTCGCGGTGATCTGCGTGATCGATCGCGAGGAGGGCGCACGGGCGAACATCGAGGGCACCGGTGTGCGGTTTGAGTCGTTGTTCACGAAGACCGATCTGGGCGTCGCGGACGAATGATTCGCCAAGCACAGGGTTGTTCGTATATCCTATAGGCGTGAACAACCTCTCCAGACCCATCACCACCATGAACGCGGACGATCGCGACCGACTGATCGACCTCGCGGTGGACTCGATCAATCGTGGCGAGATTGTTGTGCTGCCGACCGAAACGGTCTATGGCGTGTTCGCGGCGGTCCGCGAGGAGCCGCTGGCGAAGCTGCGGGCGCTCACGGAGTCCCGCGATGCGTCGAGCGACTACACGCTGCATCTCTCGGATCTCGGCGTCGTGCAGAACGAGCTTGCGTTGCCGACACCGGTCGCCCGGAGGTTGGTGTCCAGGCTGCTGCCGGGTCCGGCGCGGATCGTGCTCGAGCAGCCGCGTGCGAATCTTGAGGCGATCTCGGAGAAGCTCGGGTTGCCGAGCGGGTTCTTTGGCGAGGACAACACGATCGCGATCCGTGTGCCGGACCATCCGGTGACAAGGGTTGTCCTCCGCAGGGCGGGCGTCGCGTCCGTCGCACGCCGGCTCTCCGCGGCGTCGTGGGTTGAGAAGAACGACCCGGGCACAACAGTCGATGGGATCGGTGACCACACGAGCCTGACCCCCGCGTGCGTGATCGACGACGGCGCGACGCACTTCGGGGTCGGTTCCACAACGATCACGATCGGGCTCGACGGGCGGTTCAGTGTTGCGCCCTACGGCCCGATCAAGGAGGACGATGTCCTCGCGATGCTCGAGCGCCGCGTGCTCTTTGTCTGCACAGGCAACACCTGCCGATCACCGATGGCTGAGTGCATCGCGCGGTCGATGATCGAGAAAGAGGGCCCGACCGGGATCACGACGATCGTGGAATCGGCAGGGATCGCCGTGGACGAGGGGAGCCCCGCTTCGCCCGATGCGGCAACCGTCATGAAAGAACGCGGGCTCGATCTGAGCGTTCACCGATCGAGGATGCTCACGCCCGAGATGATCGATCGCGCGGAGATTGTCTACACCATGACACACATGCACGCGCAGCGGGTGATGTCGCTGGCGCCCGATGCTGTGCACAAGGTTTTCCCGATCAGTGAGAAATTGGTCGTGGACGACCCGATCGGGCAGAGTATCGAAGTCTATCGAACCACCGCGGATCAACTCGAGAAGATGATCGCCAAGCGTCTCAAGGAGATCGCGCCATGACGGAACAAGCAGCCCCACCACTCCGCGTCGTGCTCGGAGCCGACCACCGCGGGCTCCATACCGCCAAGGCGATCGCGGAGACGCTCACCGAGCTCGGTTACAGCGCACGCATCGTCGAGCACTGTTCCGAGGGGCCATGTGATTATCCCGAGCAGGCGTGGCTTGTCGGACGCGAGATCATGAGCGGGAATGCCGATCGCGGAATCTTGATCTGCGGCACCGGGATCGGGATGTCTATAGCAGCAAACAAAATCCATGGCCTTCGTGCGGCCCTCGTCCACGATGAGCTTACGGCACGCCTCTCTCGTTCACACAACGATGCCAATGTGCTCTGCCTTTCCGCGGATCTGCTCGGTGAGCGCCTGATCGACAAGATTATCGAGGTCTGGATGAAGGAGTCGTTCGAGGGTGGACGCCATGCACGCCGACTCGAAAAGATCAACGCGATCGAGTCGGGCCGGGATCCCACCTCGGTCAACACGGTCGGATCCTGAGTGTTTTTATGAGGGGTCCGTTGGTGCGTGGAGAACGATAGAGACCTCTCCGAATCCGACGATGATCATGCCGTCGACAACCTCGATGCTCGTCGGCTGGCGGTTGATCTGCTGCGGGACAACGAGCTTGGTGAGATCGATGAGCCGACCGTCATCGGCACTGAGCAGCGCGATTGTTGAGGACACGCGTCCGTCGGCGTCGAGCTCGGGCCTGCGGAGGAGCACCGCGCGATCAAGCCCGAACGCGGCGTCCGCGAACTCGCGTCCGGGGCCGAGCGCGTCCTGGCCCACCCGATCGCTCGCGGAGTCGTAGACAAGCAGCCCCTGTGGGCTCGCGATCAGCGCCCGGTCTCGGCTTGTCCGGATATCCACCCATCCCCGGTTGAGGATCATCGTGATCATCTCGTCAACAAGCACGCCGGTCGCGAGATCGATTGCGAAGACCTTGGGCACGACATCGTCGAGCACATAGAGGACCGGGCCGATCGCCCAGCCACCGCCTCCGGTGTTGGTGTTGTCGCTGTTCACAAAGACCCAGTTGAGTTCTGCGCGATCGAGCCCGAACGACACGATGCGCGAGCCATTGGACGCGATGAGGGTATTGTCCTGGGTGACGCGGACCCACTTGGGCTGCGCGTTGCCGAGCTGGTCCATGATCCTCACGGGTTCTCCCGTCCGCGCGTCGAGGACGGCGGTGATCTGTGAGGTGGTTGTCCCGGCGTCGGTATTCTCGACCATCGAGCCGCACACGGCGAGCGTGCTGCCGCTGATGTCGAGGTCGAAGACCTGGTTGACCGGGAGGGCGGCGTGCCAGAGGACGCGCCCGGATTCCATATCGATCCCCATTGCTCGGCCGACCCGGTCGCTCAGAACAACGGTCAGTCCGTCGGTCACAACGAGGATCTGATCGATCGGGACGATTCCTTCAACGGGGGTGCTGATCTGCTGGTCGATCGCGGTGATCTCGTCGGGCTCGCGGTCGAGCGGGTCACACAACGCCGAGCGGAGGTTCGGGAGAATCCAGCGTGATCGTCCGTTCGTGGAGTCAATCAGCTCCGCGGTCGCGGGTCGATCATCAACGAGCGGCGACCAGATCGCGAGTGTTTTTTCGTGGTCCTGCCACGGGATGAGCGGTGCGTCGGGTGACTCGACAACTCGTGACCAGCGTTCGTGGAGCTCGGTGCCCTCGACCGCCAGCAGGCGCGTCTCGTTGTATTGTGGGGAGAACATGATCACGGAGGATGGATCCGCGCGGTTGGCGGCGCTGATCGGTGAGCCCGCGATGAGTGTGAGCGAATCGGACCGCGTGATTCTGTCGCCGAGCACGGGCAGGGCGCTCGTGGATCCGGACTCGGAAGCGAGCGAGTCAACACTGAAGATCCGTTGCCCGGAGCGTACGACGAGCGAGGGGTGGTTCCCCGAGAACTCGAGGAGGAACGCGCGTGCCTCGCTTGATCGGTTGGTGGCGACGAGCCCGGACACGATTGTGCCCGCGAGCTGTTCGATGATCGCGGTGCCCGCCAAGGAATCTGCGAGCATGCGATCCTCCGCGACGGCGAGCCCGCGCTGCGCTGCGTGGATCGATGCCTGGGTGTTCCCGGATGCTTCCAAGAGCGACGAGGCGCGTGCCCAAGCGTCCGCGGCGGCGACAGACCATGGATAGCTTCGGGCGAGCTGTTCGAAGAGATCGGGGTCTGTTTCTGCAGAGAGCACACCAAGATCCTGCTGCGCGAGTTTGTCGTAGATCTGGTATGCATCGGATGGCGCGATCCGCAGGATATCGTGGATCCGTTTGGATGCTTCGAGCTCCGCACGAACGCGGAATCCATTGCCCTGCCACATGGTGGTCCTCAGCGACCGTTGTGTCAGGATGTCTTGGTACGCCCCGATCGCGGCAGGATAATCGGAGTGGGTTGCACGCTGGGCGCCCAGAGCCATCCGGTGGGCAACAACCCGCTCGCTGGTGGATGCGAGGGTGCCCATCCGGTCGAGGAGCTCGTCGACCAGAGCTGATTCGAGCGATGGATATTCATCGGGGTCCGTTGGCGCGACCATCTCGAGGAGCACGCCGAAGAGCCGATCACGGATTTCTGGGCGCCGCTCTGATGGGAGCGAGCGCGTGAGCCGGATGGAGTCGTCGACGGCGGGGAGGATCTGCCCCGGCTCACCCGAGCTCAGCGCGAGCTGGGCGAGCGTGATCGCGGCGTCCGGGTCGCGGTTGTTCCTGATCCGATCTGTGAGGATCTGCGAAGCGATCTCCCACGAGAGGTAGCTGTGGATCCGTGAATCGTCAACCACCACGACCTGTCCGTCGAGCGGGAGGATATTTCCTGTGGAATCCAGCGCGATCATCTCGGGTTTGTTGGGTTCGTGCGGATCGAGGAGCATCACAGAGCTATCGAGCGGCACGGCGAGGCGATCGCCGATCTCGACGACGCGCCCAAGGATCCCGCCCTCGCCGACGCCGATCGCGAGCGAGCGGAAGGGTGAAGCGGTCTCGAAATCTTGCACGGGATAAAACGCGATCTCGGTCTCTGCGACGCACGCGAGTGTGTTGCCCGCGCGGACCATGTACTGCACCTGCCCGACGGGCTGGGGTGTGCGTCTGGCAAGCTGATGACCGGTTTCGGGGTCGATCTCGAAGAGTTCGTCCCCGGTCGGCGAGAGTGTGAAGAGACGACCAGCAATCATTGTCGGCGACATCGCGGTCCAGACCGGATTGGTCTGGCGCGTATAGAGCTCGGGCTCGGGGAGTCTGCGGACCCAGCGGACACGCCCGGAATCACTCTCGATCGCGGCCAGGAGCCCGATCGCGTCGGACCAATAGACCACACCCTCGTGGAGGATCCCCGAGTGGGCGATCTGTCCTGCCTGCTGGTAGGGCAGTGCGCCCGAACTGCCGATCGGTCGGATCCATTTCAGTGCGCCCGAATGGCGGTCGAGCCCGATCAGGTTCATCCCGATCAGACGCTGTTGGCGGATGTTCTTGCGGGCTGCGAGAACGACGGTATCGTCGTCGACGACGATCGAACCACGGGCGGTGGTGCCTTCGAGGGATGGATCGAGACGGGCAAGATCGACCGACCAACGCACCCGACCGGTCTCGGCGTCGGCCCGGATGACGGTGCCCTCGTTGATGCTGGTCCCGCCTCGTGCGAGCCCGAGGGCGGCAAAGACCGAATCGCGGTCGATGGTCACAGTCGAAGAATCCTCGAGCAGGCGTCCCATGCGCTGTCTTGTCATCGATGAGGACTCTGGGCCCTCGTCCGCGTGCTCCGGTGTGAGCCGCCAGCGCAGAGCGAGCGTGAAGCGGTCGAAGCACGAAACCGTGAACCCGTCGTTGGTAAAGATCGATCCGTCGACCGAGGCGGGAAGTGTCCAGGGCGAGGCTTGGGTGGTTGCTCCGGATCGTCTGATGATCTGCGGCTGATTTGGTTCGGATTCGATGATCGGAGAGAGGTCGGCGCTGTGCAGCGGGCGGGGGAGGATCGATCCGAGCCTTGGTTCGTCGTTCGCGTGTTCACTCTTCCAGGGGAGCGCGGTGTGGACCTGCCCGAAGCGATCGGGCGGCGGAGGAATGCGTGATTGATTCAGCCGGGCAATCCCCGCGATGTCCGCCCAGCGGTCGGCGAGTGAGCGGGCGAGATCTGTGTCGAGATAACGCGAGAGCTCGCGTGCAAGCATCGCGGCACTCGTAGCGTTCCGTGATGCATCGGGATGGGCGAACAGCGCACGGAGTATCCGCTCGGCATCGTGGAATCGAGCGCTCTCGAGTTGGACCTGCGCGAGGCGGAGTGACGCGATGAAGCCCGGTTCGGTGAGCCAATCGTGCTCGAACACTTCGGCGTATTGTTCGTTTGCGAGCAGGCTTTGTGCCGCGGGTGATCGCTCGATCCGGTACTGTTCGAGTAAGCCGGGGTTATCAAGTAGCAGGTTGTGAATGCGGCCGCGCACCGGGATATAGACGAGCGGGTCGTTGGTGGATTCGACGAGCTGGTCGCCGAGTGTGGTGATGAGGGTGCTCGCGAGTCTCGACGCCTCGGCAAGGTTGCCCTGCTCGATCATGCGCGGGATCGACGCGATCGCGTCTCGCGCCCGCGGCGAGTCCGCGATGTACGCCGGGTTCTCGTTGGAGCCCTGCGCCCGGGCTTGGGGCGTCCACAACACCAGCCCGGCCGCGAGCGTGAGTGCGAGGGTGCGAGCTCTGGGGGAGATTGGGGGCAAAAGGGAGTCTCTCCGATATTGATCCGTTGGATAGATACGCCCACAGGGTCCAACCGGTTCTCGGGCGTGCATGTTGCACCCATCGGCGTCGTGTGGGTGGATTCTACCGATGAGTCGCACCGGGAGGGTACTTGATTGTGCCGCTCCACGCTCGGGATCTCAACCCCGGGGGGTCAGGGATCGATCCTGGGTATCGATGCAAACGAGTCCGCTCCCCGAGCCCGGTGTGTGTTGCCGTCCGATCCGGACGCCTGCGTTCGGGATTCTTCGTGCGGCGGGGACGCGTCCGTTCCGCGTGATAACACTGGTTGTGATGATCGCGGTAATGAGCGTGGTGGACCTGTATCTGACAATTTTGTATGTGACCCACACCGGTATGAGCGAGTCCAACCCGCTCGCGAGGGCGATGATGGGCTATCAATCGCCGGCGATCCTGGCGTTGTGGAAGCTCGCGACGGTGGTGCTATCGCTGGGGATCCTCGTGATGATCCGCACCAAACGCAGTGCCGAGATCGGTGCATGGATCGAGTGTCTGGTCCTCGGGTGGTTGA
>JAGQOC010000068.1 GCA_020427745.1 Phycisphaerales bacterium
GACCGGGTCGGCGGCGGAGGAGAGGGCGTCGATGCGGGCGCGGAGCTCGTCGGCGAGGGGTGTGTTCTCCTTGGCTCCGAACGAGAGGTCGAGCCGGGTCGCGGGGAGGGGGTCGTTGAAGCGTGCGGTCTTGCGGGTGAGTTTGGCGGGTGCGCCGTGGAGGGCGCCCGAGAGGGAGCCCTTCCCGATCTTTTTACCCGGAAGAATGAAGCCCGCGCCGTCGTAGACCCCGATCTCGCCGTTGGCGAGGACGATGTAGCGGACGGTGGCGTTTGCGGCGGTGGGCTCGATGGGCGTTTTCCCGGGTTTGGGATCGAGGAAGAGGTGGATGTGGACCATGGAGCCGGTGAAAGTGGACCAATCCGCGTCGTTTTCGAAGAAATTGGTCAGTTGGGCTTGTGAGAGATCGGTGAGGTAGATGTCAGCGGTGTTTTTATCTTGGTAGGTGTATGCCCGCGTGGGAAGCGTGGATTTGAGCATGACCTCGGAGATTTCGCTGGCGAGTGTTGCGGATCCGCCGGAGCCGCCGCCTCGGAAGCCGGAGCACCCGGCGAGGAGGAGAGCGGCAAGGAGGATCGGCGCGGAGCGGACGGTTGTTGGTCTTCGGGTCAGCATCGTCCCCAGCATAGCCTCCCTCGGCGGGCGGTGTTGGTTCCGGAGGGAACCGGCGGGGCACGCGGACGGACATTTGAAGAGGAGCATCACCATGCGGACAGCAAGCAACGGCACAGAGAACGGGCGGCGAGCGATCGGAACGCGGGTGATGCGCGGTGTGTGCCTGGTGGTTGCGTGCGGGACACTCGTGACGGCGACGGCTGCCGCGGGGGAGGCACCGGAACGGAAGCAATCGAACAAGCAACCGAGCGCACAGCCGAGCAAGCAGCCGGCGAAGCCTGCGCCGCGTCCGGCCGCGAAGCCTGCGCCACGCCCGACACCGAAAGCGGCTCCGAAGCCCGCGCCGAAACCCACGCCTCGTCCTGTTGCAAAGCCCGCTCCGAAACCTGCACCACGACCCGCGGGAAAGCCCGCGCCGAAGCCTGAACCACGCCCGGCGGCTCGCCCGACTCCGCGTCCGTCGTCGCAGCCAACACCGCGGCCTCAGCCGAGCACGCAGCCTGCGGCTCGTCCTTCCACGCAGCCAGTGACGCGACCGGCACCGCAGCCATCGACCCGGCCATCGACCCAGCCGACTACGCGTCCGGCGCCTCAACCGAGCGTGCGGCCCAGCACTAAACCCACCACACGCCCTTCGGGGTTGGTCGGCGGGGATCCGGGTGCATCGGCGGTGAGCACGGGCGGCGTGCGTCCGCGTCCGGTGGACTGGTCGAACGCGAAGCGTCCGGTGGCGGTCGCCTCGGGCAAGGGGGAGATGAAGACGGGGCGTCGGTTGGATTCGCTGGTGGCGGACACGGGGGTCGCGATCGCGGATCGCCCGGTCTCGATCGCGGTGGGGCCCGGGAATCCGGGTGCGGGTCGCCCGCTGATTACGACGGGGACGGTGCCGAGCGGGTTTGATCGCGAGGGTGCGCTCAAACGGTTCAACGACAACCGCGGTGATGGGTTCGGGGGCGTGGGCAACGGCCTTGGCACCGGGTCCGGCGGGGGTGCGTCGGATGACGACTACCACGACGGGTATAAGGATGGTTATCACGACGGGCATGATGATGGTCATGACGACGGGTATCACGATGGATACCACGACGGACATCATGACGGGCACAATGACCATCACGGTGGACACCACGGGAATCACCACTATTCGGGGTGGTATGTGGTCATCAATGACTATGACCACGACGGATACTCCGACTGGGCCTGCACGAACGGGTTCTACACGATCTGGTGGTACGGCGGGTACTCGTCCTATGTCGGCTACGGGTGGGGATACGGCGGGTACAGCGGGTACTACTACGGGTACCCGTACTGGTGGCACCGCTATCCGTACAGCTATCGCGGGCCCGTGTATGGGGTGAACCAGGAGTTCAACATCACGATCGAGATGGCGGCGGACACGGCCGAGGCTCAGGTCGATCCGGGGACCTATACGCTCGATGCGATCGAGGTGGCGCGGATGCTGATGTCTGCGGGGGCGACGGGGGACGCCGTGGACGCGTATGAGGCGCATCTGGATCTGTATCCGGATGACTGGATCGCGGTGCGTGAGCTGGGCGTGGCCAAGATGCTCACGGGGTCGTATCTGGACGGGGTTGCTTTGCTGCACTACGCGTATTCCTCGGATCCGATGCTGGCGGCGCAACCGCTTGGTGCGGAACTGTTTGAGGGATCGAGTGCGGTGCTCCGGGACGCGGTGGTGGATCTGGTTCGCTGGGGGCATCGGAATCCGTCGGCGGGGGTCTGGCTGGGGGTCGCGGTGTTGATGCAGGCGGAGGAGCGGGACGCCGTGGCGATGAATATGCTCGATCGGGCGGGGCAGTATGGGCTGGATCCAGCGATCGGGGATGCCATGCGGGCGGAGCTTGTGCGGTATTAGGTTCTGCGGAGGGCCCTGAAGAGGGGGCTGGTGCTCCATCTTCTGATGTTCACTGGAATTGCGAGAGCCGAGTGGAATCGGTGCGGGGCCCGGGCTAGAGTCTGGGCCCTGCTCGTGGTATGCGCCATGAGGGAAATCATGTGAACCGTATAACCACCCGGTGGCTGCTTCTTGGCCGAAGCAGAGAACCAGACGGGTGGGAGGTGGAGATCAGATGGCCAAAGAAGTTACCAATAAATTCAAGATCATGGCCCCGGGTGGTCAGGCGACGCCCGCGCCCCCGATCGGACCGGTGCTCGGTGCGAAGGGCGTTAACCCGGGTCAGTTCATCCAGCAGTTCAACGCGGCAACAAGCTCGCTCAACGGCAAGGTCGTTGGTTGCGTGATTACCGTGTACAACGATCGCTCGTTCGAGTTCGAGATCAAGTCCTCCCCCGCGAGTGTGCTGATCAAGGAAGCGGCGGGGGTCGAGAAGGGCTCCGGTCGTCCGCACGAGGTGAAGGTCGGGACCATCACCATGGAACAGTGCAAGAAGATTGCTGAGGAGAAGAGCGAGGATCTGAACGCGAACGATATCGACGCGGCCGCTCGGATCATCGCTGGGACCGCCCGTTCCATGGGCATCATGGTGGAGGGCTGATCGATGGCGTTGACAAAGGCACAGAAAGAAAACAGGAAGCTTGTTCCTGCTGGACCGGTTGCGGCGAACGAGGCAATCTCGACGCTCAAGAAGTTCAAGGCGGGCAAGTTTGACCAGACCGTTGAGGTGTGCATGCACCTCGGTGTTGATGTCAAGCACGCAGACCAGATGGTCCGCGGTGCGGTGTCGTTGCCCAAGGGCATCGGCAAGTCCAAACGCGTGATCGCGTTCTGCCAGCCCGAGCATGTCAAGGACGCGCTCGCCGCGGGCGCGGTGAAAGCGGGCGGTGTTGATCTCGCGGACGAGGTGTCCAAGGGGTGGTTCGACTTTGATGTCGCGATCGCTTCTCCGGACATGATGCGTGAGATCTCGAGCCTGGGTCGTGTGCTTGGTCCGAAGGGTCTGATGCCCTCGCCCAAGAACGGGACCGTGACGCCGAAGGTTGCTGAGGCGGTCGGTGAGTTCGCCGCGGGCAAGGTTGAGTTCCGCGCGGACAAGGGCGGGAATGTGCACGGCGTGATCGGGAAGATGAGCTTCGCGGAGGGGGACCTCCTGGAGAACTTCAACTTCTTCGTGAGCACGATCGAGAAGGCCCGTCCGGCAGCGGTCAAGGGCGAGTATGTCAAGAAGATTACCCTGAGTGGCACCATGACGCCCGGGGTTCAGGTCACGGTCGCTTCGGCGGACGCAGAATAAGGAGGGTCATCAGATGAGTAAACCCGTCAAAGAAATGATGATCCAGGACTACAAGGAGATGATGGGCGACATCGAGGATGCGCTCGTCATCGGTCTGCGTGGGATCAGCTCGAACGATACCAATGTGATCCGCAGCGGTCTGGCGAAGAAGGAGATCCGCGTGACCGTCATGCGGAACAAGCTCTTCGGTCAGGCGTTCGGCGATACGAACCTCTCGGGGCTCAGCGAGGTGCTCAAGGGCTCGAGCGCTGTTGCCTACGGCGCGGAATCGGTCGTTGATGTTGCGCGTGAGATCGTGGCGCTTGTGAAGAAGTTCCCGGAGATCGAGCTGAAGGGCGCGATCCTCGACGGGATGCTGTTCGAGGGCGAGGCCGGCGTGAAGGCGCTGAGCAAGTTCCCGACGCGCGACGAGGCGATCGCCAAGGCCGTGACGCTGGTTCTTTCTCCGGCACGGAATCTCGTTGGTGCGATCAAGGGGCCCGGGTCGGGTCTCGCGGGCATCATCAAGGCCGTGGAAGAGAAGCTGGAGAAGGGCGAAGCGATCGCCAAGGTGTGAGATATCCCGCTCTCGGGCGATTGATCCGGAGCGGTTCAGAAAGACAACCCGTGGTCATCCGACTGGCCCTGTACTCGAGCGATCGGGGAGGGTTAAAGCGTCGAGCGGTTCGGCCCCTCTCGGATGAGCGAGTCTGCACACGAGTGTGTGCTTAGTGATACGAAGGAGTTGGACCATGTCCGACGAAGCAACCAAGACATTTGACGCGAAGATCTCGAAACTCGGCGACGAGCTTGCAGGGCTGACCCTCAAGGAAGCCGTTGACCTGGGTGACTACATGAAGGAGACCTACGGCATCGAGGCCGCTGCCGGCGGCGCGGTGATGATGGCTGGTCCCTCGGACGGCGGCGGCGCTGCGGCAGCCGAAGAGAAGAGCTCGTTCGATGTGGTCATCAAGAACGCGGGCGCAGAGAAGATCAAGGTGATCAAGCTGATCCGCGAGATCACTGGTCTGGGTCTGAAGGAAGCGAAGGCGCTTGCGGAAGAGTCGGGCGGGAAGATCAAGGAAGGTGTCTCGAAGGACGAGGCCGAAGATCTCAAGAAGCAGCTTGAGGAGATCGGCGCGGAGATCGAGCTCGCTTGATCGCGTTTTTCACCGCCCGGATGGGTTGGTGATCCAAAGCTTTGGCCGCCCCGTGGAGACGCGGGGCGGCTGGTTTGACAGCCGGGGTGGCCGAGCCTGGCTGGATGGTGAGTTGGATATCGTTCGTACGGGACACATGATCGGCGGGTGTTCGGTGCGAGGTGATTTTGAGCGAAGTGTGGTGCCTGGAGATCGATGGACTGTTTGAGCGGTTCCATGTGATCGGTTGAGACGCTGCCCTGCGGAGCAAATGCGATGCCGGGTGGTCTTTTTGTGCGCACGGGGCTAGTATCCCTATCGGCGTGAACCCTGGGACAGACCCACATTTCTAAATATTAATCGACCCGTGGTGACGGTTGTCACGCGGTGTGCGATCAGACCGTCACGAGGTACTGGATGGCAGCAGCGACCAAAGTGCGCCCGATGGAGCGCGAACGCGTTGTACGGAGTTTCGCCAAGCGAGGTGATACGACCGGGATCCCCGATCTGTGGCAGGTGCAGGACCGCGCGTATGAGCGGTTCCTTCAGGTTGAGAAGAACCCGGATGAGCGTGATCCGAAGCTCGGGCTCGAGGCGCTGCTCCGCGAGGTCTTCCCGATCGACTCGTACGACGAGACGATGCATCTGGAGTATGTGAACTACATCCTCGAGGAGCCGAGGTATACGCCGGAGGAGTGTCGCGAGCTTCGGCTGACCTACGGGCGTCCGTTCCGTCTGTGCCTGCGCCTGCAGCGTGAGACGCACGGGGATCTCCCGGAGGAGGAGATCTATCTGGGCGAGTTCCCGATCATGATCGGTGGCGGCGAGTACATCGTCAACGGCGCCGAGCGTGTGATCGTTTCGCAGTTGCACCGCTCACCCGGCGTAGATTTCTCGATCGTCTCCAGCGAGGGCGACCGTCCGCTGCACAGCGCGCGGATCATCCCGGAGCGCGGGTCGTGGATCGAGCTCGAGGTGACGAAGAAGGATGTGCTCTCGATGCGCATCGACCAGTCGACGAAGCTCTCGGCGACGACCTTCCTCCGCTGTCTGGACGAGTCTGTTGCTTCAACAGACGCGATCATCGGGCTGTTCTACGAGGTCACAGAGATCAAGGCGAAGGATGTGCACGCGGAGGACTGGGCGGCGGCATCGATTATCGATACCGAGACCGGTGAAGAGCTCGTGCATGTCGGCTGCATGGTCGGCGAGGAAGCCGCGGAAGCGATCAAGGCCTCGTCGCTCGGCACGATCCGTGTGGTGCAGAATCCGTCGGACACGCTGATTCTGAATACCATCGCGGAGGAGAAGCTCGAGCAGTTCGACGAGGTGCCGCATGTCGAGTCGGACTACGACCGTGCGATGCTGAAGATCTACTCGCGTCTGCGCCCGGGGAACCCGCCTCAGGTCGAGAAAGCCAAGCAGCTGTTCCACGAGAAGTTCTTCGATGCGAACCGTTATCGTCTGGGGACGGTGGGGCGTTTCCGTATCAACCGGAAGTTTGATCTGGATATCGATCCGGACCAGTTGTTCCTGCTGGGCTTCGACTTCCTGAAGGTGATCCAGTACATGCTGGATCTGCGCAGCAACCGCATCGATCCGGAGACGGGGCGTTCGGTCGCGATCGTGGACGACATCGACCATCTGGGCAACCGTCGTCTGCGGACGCTCGATGAGCTCGCGGTCGAGGAGGTCCGCAAGGGTCTCCTGAAGCTGCGCCGGACGGTGCAGGAGCGTATGAGCGTGAAGGACCCGGAGGAGGTCGCGAAGATCGCGGATCTGGTGAACTCCAAGTCCATCAGCAGCGCGATCGATTTCTTCTTCGGGCGCAGCGAGCTCTCGCAGGTGGTCGACCAGACGAACCCGCTGTCAACACTGGTGCACGAGCGTCGGTTGTCGGCGCTCGGCCCGGGCGGTCTGAACCGCAAGCGTGCGGGCTTTGAGGTCCGAGATGTGCACCCGTCCCATTACGGGCGTGTGTGCCCGATCGAGACCCCGGAAGGCACGAACATCGGTCTGATCTGTTCGCTCGGGATCTACTCGACGGTCGACGAGTACGGCTTCCTGCGCACGCCTTACCGTGTTGTGAAGGACGGGAAGGCGACAAAGAAGATCGTGCAGCTGCGTGCGGATGAAGAGATCCGTTCGGTGCTCGCGCCGGCGGATGTTCTGGATGCGGACGGCAACTTCCGCTCGGACATTGTCTCCGCGCGTCAGGACGGCGAGATCGCGGAGGTCAAGCCGGACCAGGTGGACTATGTGGATGTGTCGCCCAAGCAGCTGATCGGTATCTCTGCTTCGCTGATCCCGTTCCTCGAGCATGACGACGCGAACCGTGCGTTGATGGGTTCGAACATGCAGCGTCAGGCCGTGCCGTTGATCAGGGTCGATCCGCCCTGTATCGCGACGGGCATGGAGAAGGAAGTGGGGAACTACTCGGGCATGCTCGTGAAGGCGAAGCGTGGCGGGACGGTGACCTACGCGGACGCGGAGCGGATCATTATCGATAACGCCGACGAGTATGTGCTCAAGAAGTTCACCGGGCTCAACGAGCGGACCTGCCAGAACCAG